>CAZUJD010000076.1:7933-11791 GCA_964620025.1 uncultured Ramlibacter sp.
CAATGGTGTCGGCAACCGACACGGGGGCGGGGGTGGTGGCACAGCCGGTGATGGCAAGGGCCAGGCCGGCAGCGATCAGGGTACGGCGGGTCGTCATGGTTTTCTCCGTGGTTGTAAGGGTTGACCCACAGCGTAGGAGGGGTATGTGACGGCCTGATGACGCATTGATGACGCTGTTGTCACCGAATCTGTCACGGTAACGTCACAAAAGCTTCTTAAAGTCCGTTCAACTTCTCCAACCCCTTAACTCAAGGTAAATCCATGAACATGAACTTCCGTATTGCCACCCTGGCCCTGGCAGGTTTTGCGGCACTGTCCGCTGCTGGTGTTGCCCGTGCGCAAGAAGTGACGGGCGCGGGTGCGAGCTTCCCGGCGCCGCTGTATTCCAAATGGGCGGCCGACTACAACAAGGCCACGGGCGTCAAGATCAACTACCAGTCGGTTGGCTCCGGTGCCGGCATCCGCCAGATCGATGCCAAGACGGTGGATTTCGGTGCTTCCGACGCGCCCCTGAAAGATGATGAACTGGCCAAGAAGGGCCAGCTGCAGTTCCCCACGGTGATTGGCGGCGTGATCCCCGTGGTCAACATCAAGGGCATTGCCCCCGGCCAGCTGCGCCTGAACGGCCAGGTGCTGGGTGACATCTACCTGGGCAAGATCACCAAATGGAATGACGCCGCCATCAAGGCGCTGAACCCCAGCGTCAACCTGCCCGACGTGGCGATCGCCCCGGTGCGCCGTGCCGACGGCTCGGGCACGACATTCCTGTTCACCAATTACCTGAGCAAGGTCAATGCCGAATGGAAGGCCAAGGTCGGCGAAGGCACTGCGGTCAACTGGCCCGTGGGCGCGGGTGGCAAGGGCAACGAGGGTGTGGCTGCCTTTGTGGGCCGCCTGCCCAACGCCATCGGCTACCTGGAGTACGCCTATGTGAAGCAGAACAAGCTGTCGTACGCCCTGATGCAGAACAGTGCCGGCAATTTCGTCGCGCCTGACGACAAGGCTTTCAAGGCCGCCGCCGCCGGTGCCGACTGGGCCAAGAGCTTCTACCAGATCCTCACCAACCAGCCGGGCGCCGAGTCGTGGCCCATCACCGGGGCGACGTTCATCCTGATGCACAAGGTGCAGGACAAGCCGGCCCAGGCCGCTGCCACGCTGAAGTTCTTCCAGTGGGCCTACCAGAACGGCGACAAGACGGCTGACGACCTGGACTACGTGCCCATGCCTGCTGCCGTCAAGGCCCAGATCGAAAAGGGCTGGGCCGAGATCAAGGACGCCTCCGGCAAGGCCGTGGCGTTCAAGTAAGCCCGGCATCGACAGCCGTCCTGGCCAGAACGTAAAACAACATCCGGAGCGGCCCCCGTGTCCTCTACACTTCCGGCCCATGAGGCCCCTTTTGATACCGCTGTGCGAAACCCGGCCGCCAGCCGGGGGCGCAAGATGAGCGTTCCGCCTGCCACCCCGCCGGCCCGCAGTGGCGCGTGGATTGACAAGGTCTTCGGCTGGGCGGCCAAGGGCGCGGCGCTGATCACGCTGGGGCTGCTGTTCGGCATCCTGTTGTCACTGGTAGTGGGTGCCTGGCCAGCCATCGAGAAGTACGAATTGGGCTTTTTGACCAACACGGTCTGGGACCCGGTCAACAACGAGTACGGCGGCCTGGTCATGATCTATGGCACGGTTGCCACTTCGCTCATCGCGCTGCTGATCGCGGTGCCGGTCAGCTTCGGCATTGCGCTGTTCCTGACCGAGCTGTCGCCGGCCTGGCTCAAGCGCCCGCTGGGCACGGCCATCGAACTGCTGGCTGCGGTGCCATCCATCGTGTACGGCATGTGGGGCCTGCTGGTGTTTGGCCCCATCCTGGCCACCTTTGTGCAGCAACCGCTGCAAAGCCTGTTCTCCGGCGTGCCTTACCTGGGGGCGCTGGTGTCCGGCCCGCCGGTGGGCATCGGCATCCTGTCGGCCGGCATCATCCTGGCCATCATGATCATCCCGTTCATTGCGTCCGTGATGCGCGACGTGTTTGAAGTGACGCCGCCCATGCTCAAGGAGTCCGCCTATGCACTGGGTTCCACCACCTGGGAAGTGGTCTACAAGGTGGTGCTGCCTTACACCAAGGGCGGTGTGGTGGGCGGCATCATGCTGGGCCTGGGCCGGGCGCTGGGCGAAACCATGGCGGTCACATTCGTGATCGGCAATTTCAACCAGCTCGATTCCCTGAGCCTGTTCCAGGCGGCCAACAGCATCACGTCGGCGCTCGCCAATGAATTTGCCGAGGCGGCCAGCGGCCTGCACCAGGCGGCGCTGATCTATCTGGGGCTGGTGCTGTTCTTCATCACCTTTGTGGTGCTGGCGCTGTCCAAGCTGCTGCTGGCGCAACTGCGCAAGAGCGAGGGAGCCAAATCATGAGCAGCACAGGCGAAAACCTGCTGCGCATGGCGGACGCCAACCGCCTGCGTGAACAGAAATATGCCCAGCGCAAACGGGTCAACCAGGTGGCGCTGACGCTGTCGCTGGCTGCCATGGCCTTCGGCCTGATCTGGCTGATCTGGATCCTGTGGGACACCGTTCGACTGGGCATTGGCGGCATGGCCTGGGCCACCCTCACGCAGATGACCCCGCCACCCAATGAGGTGGGCGGCATAGCGAACGCCATTTACGGCTCGTTCCTGATGGTCTTGCTGGCCACCTTTGTGGCCACGCCCATCGGCATCATGGCCGGCATCTACCTGGCCGAGTACGACACCAAGGGCTGGCTCGGATCGCTGACACGGTTTGTGAACGACATCCTGCTGTCCGCGCCGTCCATCGTGATCGGCCTGTTCGTCTATGCCGTGATCGTGGCACGATTCAAGACTTTCTCCGGCTGGGCTGGCGTCATTGCGCTGGCGCTGATCGTCATTCCCGTGGTGATACGCACCACCGAAAACATGTTGCTGCTGGTGCCCGCGGGCCTGCGCGAAGCGGCCTACGCGCTGGGCGCTCCCAAGTGGAAGGTCATCATCAGCATCACGCTGCGGGCGGCCCGTGCGGGCGTGGTCACAGGTGTGTTGCTGGCGGTGGCACGCATCGCCGGCGAAACGGCGCCGCTGCTGTTCACGTCGCTGAACAACCAGTTCTGGACCTCGAGCCTGAGCGAGCCCATGGCCAGCCTGCCGGTGACGATCTTCAAGTTCGCCATGAGCCCCTATGAAAACTGGCAACAGCTGGCCTGGGCCGGCGTGTTCCTCATAACCATTGCCGTGCTGGGCCTGAACATCCTGGCCCGTGTGCTGACGCGCAACAAGATTTGACAAGGCTGATCGTGAACACCATCACCACCCAGAGTTCCGGATCCAAGATCCAGGTCAAGGACCTGAACTTCTTCTACGGCAAGTTCCACGCCCTCAAGGGCATCAACCTGGAAATCCCGGAAAAGAAAGTCACCGCCTTCATCGGCCCGTCGGGTTGCGGCAAGTCAACGCTGCTGCGAACCTTCAACCGCATGTACGAGCTGTACCCCGAGCAGCGCGCTGAAGGCGAAATCCTGCTGGACGGCGAGAACCTGCTGACATCCAGAAAGGATGTGGCGCTGATCCGCGCCAAGATCGGCATGGTCTTCCAGAAGCCCACGCCGTTCCCGATGTCCATCTACGACAACATTGCCTTTGGCGTTCGCCTCTTTGAAAACCTCAGCTCGTCCGACATGGATGACCGCGTGGAATGGGCATTGCGCAAGGCCGCGCTGTGGACGGAAGTCAAGGACAAGCTCAACCAGAGTGGCGCCGGCCTGTCGGGCGGCCAGCAGCAGCGCCTGTGCATCGCGCGCGGCATTGCCATCAAGCCCGAGATCCTGCTGCTGGACGAGCCCTGTTCGGCACT
>CAZUJD010000077.1:0-11736 GCA_964620025.1 uncultured Ramlibacter sp.
TGCCGAAAATGCCGGGAGCGATTGTCATGTTGCGAATGCCGTTGCGCGACAGGTCGCGCGCGATCGGCAGCGTCATGCCCACCACCCCGCCCTTGGACGCGGCGTAGGCGGCCTGGCCGATCTGGCCGTCATAGGCCGCCACGCTCGCGGTGGAGATCATCACACCGCGCTCGCCGGTAGGCTCAGGCTCGTTCTTGCACATGGCATCAGCCGCCAGGCGGATCATGTTGAAGCTGCCCACCAGGTTGACCATGATGGTCTTGGTGTACAGGGCCAGGTTGTGGGCGCCGTTCTTGCCGACGGTCTTTTCCGCAGGCGCAATGCCGGCGCAATTGACCAGGCCCACCAGCTTGCCCAGCGACACGGCCTTGGCAACCACAGCCTGGCCGTCGGCCTCCTGGCTCACGTCGCACTTGACGAATGCGCCGCCAATGTCCTTGGCCACTGCTTCGCCTTTTTCAACCTGCATGTCGGCGACCACCACAGTGGCGCCGTTGGCTGCCAGCATGCGCGCCGTGCCTTCACCCAGGCCTGATGCGCCGCCGGTGACGATGAATACCTTGCCCTTGATTTCCATGAACCTGCTCCTGAATTGACGTTGACGTAAACGTCAATTATGGCGCAGGTTACTTGAACCCCACCCGATCCAGCATCTGCTGCACCTTGGTGGTGTTGGCGCCAACCGCCGACATGGGAATGGTCTCGGCCTTGAAGTCACCGCCGCTCATGGCATTGAGCGCTGCATTGCTGACCTTCACGCCCCTGGCGGTCGGCCATTCGTTGTTGCCGTTGGCGAAGTAGTTTTGCGCTTCGGGGCTGGCCAGGTATTCCAGGAACTTGATGGCATTGGCCTTGTTCTTGGCATGGCGGGCGACGGCACCGCCGGCGACATTCAGGTGCGTGCCCCAGGTGGACTGGTTGGGGAACACAATGCCCACCTTGTCCATCAGTGCCTTGTCTTCCGCGTTGCTGGAGCGCAGCAGACGGGCGATGTAGTAGCTGTTGCTCACGGCCACCTGGCATTCGCCCGAGCCCACGGCCTTGATCTGGTCGGTGTCACCCCCCTTGGGTGCGCGGGCCATGTTGTCGACCACGCCCTTGAGCCAGGCTTCGGCCTTCTGCTCGCCCATGTGCTCTGTCACAGCCCCAAACAGCGACAGGTTGTACGGATGAGATCCCGAACGCAGGCAGACCTTGCCCTTGTTCTTGGGGTCACCCAGTTCTTCGTAGGTGTCCACGTCTTCCTTCCTGACGCGCAGCTTGTCGTACACGACCACGCGCGCCCGGGTCGAAAAACCGAACCAGGGCGTGCCTTCGGCGGTGGCTTTGCCCTGGTACTGCGCGGGAATGGCGTCAGCCAGCAGCTTGGACTGGATGGGCTGGAACAGGCCGTCCACTTCGCCGCGGTACAGCCGGGCGGCGTCTACCAGCAGGATGACGTCTGCCGGGGAGGCCGCGCCCTCGGCCTTCAGCCGGGCCAGAATCCCGGCATCATCGGCGTCCACCCGGTTGATCTTGATACCGGTGGCTTTGGTGAAATTGCTGTACAGGGCCTCGTCTGTCGAATAGTGGCGGGCCGAGTACAGATTGACGACCTGGTCTTGCGCCGTGGCGGCGCCGGCGAGGGTGATCAGGGCAAGGCTGAATACGCGTTTGAGCATGGTGCTGGTGGGTTGGAGTGCGAATACCGCAATGATAAAGCAAACACGAATCATTCTTAATAAAAACAGTGGATCAAGCCGGGTTTTGCCGGCATTGCGTCGTTGGCTGATGCTGGCCGCTGCCGCCGTGCTCGCAGGCTGTGCCTCCACGCCGGTTGAACAGCCGCGCACCCCGGTCCTGGGTGATCCTCCGCCCGTGGCCGTGCGAAAGCCGCCGCGCATTGGCCTGGCCCTGGGCGGTGGCGCCGCACGGGGTTTTGCCCACGTGGGTGTGATCCAGGTGCTGGAAGAGGCCGGCCTGCGGCCGGACGTTGTGACCGGCACATCGGCCGGCAGCCTGGTGGCGGCGCTTTATGCCAGCGGCAAGACCGGCGCGCAGCTGCAGCAGGTAGCTGACAACATGGAAGAAGCGGCCTTTGCCGACTGGATGCTGCCGATCTTCAATCGCGGCATGCTGCGGGGGGAGGCGCTGGCACGCTACGTCAACCAGCAGGTGGGTAACCGCCTGATCGAGAACATGGCGCTGCCGCTGGGCATCGTGGCCACCGACCTCAACAGCGGCCAGGGCGTCCTGTTCCAGCGCGGAGATACCGGCACCGCCGTACGAGCCTCCAGCGCGGTCCCGTCGGTGTTCCAGCCGGTGAGCATTTCGGGGCGCGACTATGTGGACGGCGGTCTGGTGTCGCCGGTGCCGGTTCGCTATGCACGCCAGATGGGCGCCGAGCTGGTGATTGCAGTGGATATCTCCAGCGCACCCGAGGGCAACCCGGCCGGTGACAGCCTGCAGATCCTGCTGCAGACCTTTGCCATCATGGGCAAAAGCATCAATGGGTGGGAGCTGAAGGAGGCTGACGTGGTGGTCCGGCCGGCGCTGGGCGGCGTGCGCAGTGCGGACTTTGCGTCCAGACGCCGGTCGGTTGAGGCCGGCCGGGCTGCCATGCAGCAGGCCTTGCCGGCGTTGCGCGCCGCCATCGAAGCGAAGTCCAGATAAAAAAAGGCCCAGTCCGAAAACTGGGCCTTGAAGGGATCCCTGAACCGCGAGGGTGTCGAAAGGACCCGAGGAGACAACCTGAAGAACTCTCGTTCAACAACAAGAGTATCGGATGGATTGTGGCGGAACAGTAGAGTTCCCGCTCCATTGAAGTAGGGGTGAAAACCCCTTCTTCAACAGGCTTAGCGCTTCTTGGCGGTGGTCTTGGCGGCGTTGACAGCGGTGCTGGCGACGGCGTTGAAGTTGGCTTCAGCGACGTCGGTGGCCTGCTTCACGGCCTTTTGCACGGATTCCAGGGCGTTGTTGCCGGCGGCAATGGCGCTCTTGAACACGGCAACGGCGGTCTCGGAACCGGCCGGGGCGTTCTTGGAAGCGTTGTCCACAACGGACATGAACTTCTTCTGGGCGTCAGCGGCCTGGGCTTCGAAAGCCTTGCCGAACTCGGCGCCGGTGCCAGAGGCGATGTCGTACAGGTGACGGCTGTAGGCAGCGGTCTTCTCGGCCAGGGGCTGGAACATGGCGGCTTGCAGGGCCAGCAGCTCTTGCGCGTCCTTGACGCTCAGAACAGCCTGGGCCGTGCCGGAAGCTTCCGTCAGGGCAGCCTTGGAGGCGGTGACGTTCAGCTCGACGAGCTTTTCGACGCCTTCGAAAGCCTTGGTGGTCAGGCCAAACAGGGTTTCGACGTTGGCTTTGTGGGCGGCCAGGATTTGTTCAGCGGTCAGCATATTCGTATCTCCGTTAAGTTGAGGTCAGGATCAAATATCTGCGCTGAACCGGGAGAACCCGTTTATGTTGCAGTGCAGCATGGGTTGAAGTATAGGGTTATCCCGATCTTTTGCAAGCGGTTTTTGTTGCGCTGCAACATTTTTAGAAGGCCATGCCTAAACCGGCCCAATGGAGGTGGAGCTGCGTCGGATTTCACACCCGCGACACAATGCCTGGATGCAGGTTTTTTACGCCGACCAGTTTGTGCTGCCGCTGCCGCCCGGCCACCGGTTCCCGATGGGCAAGTACCAGCTGCTGCGCGACCAGATTGCCGCGCACCTGCCCCAGGTGCAGCTCATGCAGGCCTTGCGGGCCAGTGATGGCGAGCTGGCGCTGGCCCACACCCCGACCTACATTGATGCCATCGCCACGGGCACGGCCAGTCCGCAGGTCATCCGCGAAATCGGGTTTCCCTGGAGCGAGGCCATGGCCGAACGGGCCCGCCGATCGGTGGGGGCCACCATCGGTGCCTGCCGGGCGGCCTTCAGGGACGGCGTGGCGGCCAACATCGCGGGAGGTACCCACCATGCATACGCTGACAAGGGTGGTGGCTTTTGCGTGTTCAACGACGCTGCCGTGGCGGCCCGATTGATGCAGGCTGAGCACGGACGCGGACGGCCCGGGCCCGGCCTGCGGGTTGCCGTGATTGACCTGGACGTGCACCAGGGCAACGGCACGGCCAGCATCTTTCGCAACGACGCGAGCGTGTTCACGTTGTCCCTGCACGGCCAGAAGAACTTTCCGTTTCGCAAGGAGGCCAGCGATCTGGATGTGGACCTTCCCGACGGTTGCCGTGATGACGAATACCTGCATGCGCTGGAGACCGCGCTGGATGAACTGGGCCACCGGTTTGCGCCGTCGCTGGTCATCTACCTGGCCGGCGCAGACCCCCATGAAGGCGACCGTCTGGGCCGCCTGAAGCTGACCTGGGACGGGCTGGAGGCGCGCGACCGCCGGGTGTTTGACTGGGCCTGGCAGCGGCGCATCCCGCTGGCGTTTGCCATGGCCGGCGGGTATGGCAAGCGGCTTGAAGACACGGTACAGGTACAGGTCAACACCTTCCGTGTCGCACTGGAGTACTGGCGGCGCTGGCAGAATCTCTCGCGATGAACGATCCCAAGCCAGCCAAACCCCAGCCCGAGCCGCGCAGCGGCTATCGGGTCTTCCGGCCCATCAGCACCCGCTGGATGGACAACGACGCCTACGGCCATGTCAACAACGTCGTGTATTACAGCTGGTTCGATACCGTGGTGAACGCCCACCTGATCGAGCAGGGCGTGCTGGACATCCGCCAGGGTGAAACCATCGGCCTGGTGATCGAGACCCAGTGCAACTACTTCGCCTCTCTGGCCTTTCCGCAAAACGTTGAAGCCGGCCTGCGCGTGGCCCACATGGGTACCTCCAGTGTGCGCTACGAGGTCGGCTTGTTCGCCCAGGGCGAGCCGCTGACGGCGGCCAAGGGCCATTTCATTCACGTGTACGTGGACAGCAAGACCCGCAGGCCGGTGCCGCTGCCCGCGCCCCTCAAAGCCGTTCTGGAGCAACTCAAGTGACACAAACCCAGGTCAGTACCGTCGTGCGGGACACCGCCAGCGTAGACGCCGCCATTGAAAGCCGCTTCTCGGCACGGGCATTCCTGCCCGAGGCGGTGGCGCGCGAACAGATTGCCGACATCCTGCGCGTGGCCAGCCGTGCGCCGTCGGGCACCAACACCCAGCCCTGGAAGGTCTATGTCCTTCAGGGCGACAGCCGTGACACACTGGTGCGCAAGGTCTGCGAGGCGCATGACGCCATCTATGCCAATCCGGCCCTGGCAGCAGAGTACCGGGAGGAATACGACTATTACCCCGAGAAATGGGTCAGCCCCTACATCGACCGGCGCCGTGAGAACGGCTGGAGCCTGTACGGGCTGCTGGGCATCACCAAGGGCGACAAGGACAGGATGCATGCGCAGCATCAGCGCAACTTCAGGCTGTTCGATGCCCCCGTCGGCCTGATGTTCACCCTGGACCGTGTGATGGGCCGTGGCTCACTGGTGGATTACGGCATGTTCCTCCAAAACATCATGGTCGCGGCGCGGGCCCGCGGGCTGCATACCTGTCCGCAGGCGGCCTGGAATGGCTTTGCAAAGATCATCCTGCCGCACATCGGGGCGGGTGCCGACGAGATGCTGGTGTGCGGCATGGCGTTGGGCTATGCAGACGAGTCCGACAAGGTCAACACCTTCCACACACCGCGCGAGCCGGTCGAGCAGTTCACCCGCTGGCTCGGCTGACCAGCGGCTGTTCGCAGGCGTCAGCTGCCTGACATCGAAGGGCTGCAGCGATTGGGTATGCTCGCAGGCTGGACGCAGCCCGGTTCCAGGCATGCCAATGTGAACTCAGGAGACATACATGAAGACTATTCGTTGGGCCGCCGCATGGCTGCTGATGGCGGTGTGGCCGGGCCTGGCCGCCGCGGCTGACATTGACGGCAGCAAGCTGTCGCCGCTGTGGGGTGTGCCCTTTGCCGGCATCCTGCTGTGCATCGCCCTGATGCCCCTGCTGACGCCTGCCTTCTGGCATCACCACTTCGGCAAAGTGGCCGCAGCCTGGTCGCTGGCGTTCCTGCTGCCATTTGCCGCGATCTTCGGCTTGGGCGCTGCCGCGACCAGCTTCGTTCATGCGGCGCTGGCAGAGTACATCCCGTTCGTGATCCTGCTGACAGCGCTTTTCACGGTGGCAGGTGGCATCCACATACGCGGCAACCTGCATGGCAGCCCGGGGCTGAACACCGCCATCCTGGCGATCGGCGCATTCCTGGCGAGCGTCATGGGAACGACAGGGGCGTCCATGCTGATGATCCGCCCGCTGATCCGTGCCAATGACAACCGCGTCCACAAGGCGCACGTGGTGGTGTTTTTCATTTTCATCGTGTCCAATGCCGGTGGTTCATTGACGCCACTGGGCGACCCCCCCTTGTTCCTGGGCTTCCTCAAGGGTGTTGATTTCTTCTGGACTGTCAAGCACATCTTCCCCGAGACACTGTTCCTGGTCGGGGCCCTGCTGGCCATCTTCTACGCGCTGGACTCCTGGTATTACCACCGCCGCGAGGAAATCATGCCGGTGGACCCGACACCCGACACCCGACGCATCGGTTTTGACGGTGTGGGCAACTTCTGGCTGCTGGCCGCCATCGTCGGCCTGGTGCTGATGAGCGGCTTCTGGAAGTCACCGGTCAGCTTCAACATCATGGGCACAGATGTCGGCCTGCCCGGATTGCTGCGCGACGCCGGCTTGATCGCCGTCACGCTGCTGTCGCTCAGAATCACGGCCAGCAAGGTACACGAAGACAACCAGTTCTCGTGGGGCCCCATGGCTGAAGTTGCCAAGCTGTTTGCCGGCATTTTCCTGACGATCATCCCGGTCATCGCCATGCTCAAGGCGGGCGTCAACGGGCCGTTTGGCGCCGTGGTGTCTGCCGTGACCCGGCCTGATGGCTCACCTGACCCGGCCATGTACTTCTGGGCGACTGGCGCCCTGAGCTCGTTCCTGGACAACGCGCCGACCTATCTGGTGTTCTTCAACACGGCGGGCGGCGACCCGGCCGTGCTGATGAACGCCATGGCGCCCACGCTCGCGGCCATTTCTGCGGGCGCGGTGTTCATGGGCGCCAACACCTATATCGGCAACGCACCCAACCTGATGGTCAAGGCAATTGCCGAGGACCGCGGTGTCAAAATGCCCAGCTTCTTCGGCTACATGGCCTGGTCGGGTGCATTCCTGATTCCGCTGTTCATCGCCATGACATTCATCTGGTTCCGTTAAAGGCATCTTCCATGAGCAAACCCAGGGTTCTCGTTGCGCGCGCCATTTTCCCGTCTGTGCTGGACCGGCTGTCGGCGCACTTCGACATCGAAACCAACCAGGCCGATGAGGTCTGGCCCAAAGAGGAGCTGGCCCGGCGCATGTCGGACAAGGTGGGCGCCTTCACCACCAGCAGCGAACGCATAGACGCCGCGGTGCTCGATGCCTGTCCGCAGCTGAAGATCGTGGCCAACATGGCTGTGGGTTACAACAATTTCGACGTGGACGCGATGTCGGCGCGCGGTGTGCTCGCTACCAATGCGCCCGATGTGCTGACCGAGACCACGGCCGACTTCGGCTTTGCGCTGCTGATGGCCACGGCCCGCCGGGTGACCGAAAGCGAGCATTTCCTGCGTGCCGGCAAATGGACGAAGTGGAACTATGAAATGTTCTCCGGCTCGGACGTGCACGGCGCCACGCTGGGTATCCTGGGAATGGGACGCATCGGGCAGGGCATTGCCAAACGTGGTGCTCATGGCTTTGGCATGAATGTGGTCTATCACAACCGTTCGCGGCTTTCGCCCGAGCTGGAAGCCGCCTGCAAGGCCCGTTATGTCAGCAAGGAAGAACTGCTCAGGACGGCCGATCACCTCGTGCTGGTGTTGCCCTATTCAGCCTCGTCGCACCATGCCATCGGCGCGGCGGAGCTGGCCCAGATGAAGCCAACAGCCACGCTCATCAACATCGCACGCGGCGGCATTGTGGACGATGCAGCGCTGGCACTGGCCCTGCGCAACCGGCAGATTGCAGCCGCCGGTCTGGACGTTTTCGAAGGCGAACCCGCGGTGCACCCCGATCTGCTGACGGTGCCCAACGTCGTCCTCACCCCCCATATTGCCAGCGCCAGCGTACCTACGCGACTGGCCATGGGCAACCTGGCGGCCGATAACCTGATCGGCTACCTGGTCAACGGCAAGCCGCTTACGCCGCTGAACCCGGACATCCTCAAGAAGTAAGCAGTGGAAATCTGGCTGCTGATCGCGCTGGCGGCGCTGAACCTGGTGCTGCTGGCAGTACTGCTGTTGCGCAAGCCCGCCGGCGGCGATGATGCGGCCCGCGCCGAGCTGCTGGCAGCCAGCGAGCGCACGGAGCGGGAACTGCGCCGCGAGATCAGCGAATCCTCCCGCGGTGCGCGCCAGGAACTCACGCACAACCTGGCCACCTTCCAGGAGGCACTGGTCAAGCAGGGGGCCGAGGCGACGCGCACGCAAAACGCACAGATCGATGCTTTCGGCCAGCAGCTGGCGCTGTTGCAGAAGTCACTGTCGGACACCCTCACACTGCAGCTGCAGGGGCTGAGCGAATCCAACGCCCGCCGCCTGGGCGAGGTGCGCACCACGCTGGAAACGCAGCTGTTGCAGATGCAGCAGACCAATGCCGCCAAGCTCGACGAGATGCGCAGGACGGTGGACGAAAAACTGCAGACCACACTGGAGGCCCGGCTGGGCGAAAGCTTCAAGCAGGTGGCTGACCGGCTGGAACAGGTACACAAGGGCCTGGGCGAAATGCAGTCGCTGGCGCAGGGTGTGGGCGACCTGCAGCGCGTGCTGACCAATGTCAAGACACGCGGCATGTTCGGCGAAGTGCAGCTGGAGGCGTTGCTGGAGCAGGTACTGACCCATGAGCAGTACGGCCGCCAGGTCGAAACACGGCCCCACAGCAACCAGCGGGTGGACTTCGCCGTGCGGTTCCCGGGCCGCAGCAGTGACGGCGTGCCGGTGTGGCTGCCGATTGATGCGAAGTTTCCGCGGGAAGACTACGAGCGCCTGCTGGAAGCGCATGACCGTGCTGACGCCGCAGGTGTGGAACTGGCCGCCAAGGCGCTGGAAGCGCGCATCCGGCTGGAGGCCAAGACCATTGCCGCCAGCTATCTGGCGCCGCCGCACACCACTGACTTCGCCATCCTGTTCCTGCCGATCGAAAGCCTGTATGCCGAGGTGCTGCGCAGACCAGGGCTCATGGACAGCCTGCAGCGCGACTTCCGCGTCACGCTGGCCGGTCCGACCACCTTGCTGGCCATGCTCAACAGCCTGCACATGGGATTTCGCACGCTGGCGCTGGAGCAGCAGGCGTCACAGGTCTGGAAGGTGCTCGGCGCTGTCAAGACCGAGTTCGACCGCTACGGCAAATGGGTGGAGACCGTGCAAGAGCAGGTTCGCAAGGCGTCCGTCACGCTGGAAAACGCAGCGACCCGTTCCAATCAGATGCGCCGTGCGCTGAAGGTGGTGGAAGCCCTGCCTGAGGGCGAGGCCCAGGCCCTGTTGCCGCCCGCTGAAGAGGGTGACGCTTGAGCAGTGAACTGGCCCGGCTGATCACGGGCCACGTGTTCCTTCATGCCTGCATGGCCGGCATGCGCATGGCGGCGCCGCTGCTGGCGCTGCGCGAAGGCCACAGCGAAGCTGCAGTGGGTGTGTTGCTGGCCCTGTTCGCATTGACCCAGGTGTTTCTGGCGCTTCCGGCAGGTCGATATGCGGACCGCCACGGGCTCAAGCGCCCGGTGGCCTTCAGCGTGATGGTTGCTGCGCTGGGCGCGGCGCTGGCCGTGGCGTTCCCGGTGTTTCCCGTGCTGTGCCTCAGTGCGCTCATGACCGGGGGGGCCACAGGTGCGGCCTCCATTGCATTGCAGCGGCATGTGGGCAGGGCGGCGCAGAACCCCACGCAACTCAAGCAGGTGTTTTCCTGGCTGGCGATCGGCCCTGCAATATCCAACTTCCTGGGACCGTTTGCCGCCGGCCTGGTGATCGACCACGCGGGTTTCCGCTTTGCGTTCCTGTTGATGGCATTGCTGCCACTGGCCACCTGGTTCTGGGTGAGGCGCACCCGGGAACTGCCACCGGTGATCCGCGCTGCGGGTGACAAGCCCGGCCGTGCCTGGGACTTGGCCCGGGAACCCATGTTCCGCCGGCTGCTGATTGTCAACTGGATCCTGGCGTCCTGCTGGGACGTCCACACGTTCGTCGTGCCAGTGCTGGGCCATGAGCGCGGATTGAGTGCCTCGGTGATCGGCTCCATCCTGGGGGCCTTTGCCATTGCGGCGGCTGTCATTCGCGTCGTGCTGCCGATGATTGCCGAGCGGGTGAGCGAGGCGGCCGTCATCGCGACCGCCATGGTGGTGACGGCCGTGCTGTTTGGCGTCTATCCGTTGCTGCACGCGCCGCTGGCCATGGGCATGTGTTCGGTGCTGCTCGGACTGGCCCTGGGCTCGGTCCAGCCCATGGTCATGAGCACCCTGCACCAGATCACGCCTGAGGCGCGCCATGGTGAAGCGCTGGGCCTGCGGCTGATGGCCATCAATGCGTCCAGCGTGGTGATGCCCATGCTGTTCGGCCTGACAGGCGCCGTGATCGGGATCTCGGGCGTGTTCTGGTTTGTGGGCGCGGTGGTGGGCGCAGGCGCCCACTCGGCCCGCAAGCTCAGAGCTGGTAAAACGCCTTGATGACGTCCCAGGCAGTCTGCGGGTCGTCCGCGAATTGCAGGAGCTTCAGGTCGTCGGGCGAGATCACGCCTTCATCGACCAGCAGGTCGAAGTTGATCAGGCGCTTCCAGTAGTCCGAGCCGAACAGCACGATGGGCACAGGCTTGGCCTTGCGCGTCTGCACCAGGGTGATCACCTCAAACAGCTCGTCCAGCGTGCCGAAGCCGCCAGGGAATGCGACCAGTGCCTTGGCCCGCATCATGAAGTGCATCTTGCGCAGCGCAAAGTAGTGGAAGCGGAAGTTCAGTGCCGGCGTGATGTACGGGTTGGGTGCCTCTTCCATTGGCAGCGCAATGGTCAGTCCCACACTGATGCCGTTGCCCTCATGGGCGCCCTGGTTGGCCGCCTGCATGATGCCGGGGCCGCCGCCCGTGCAGATGAACAGCCTGTCGGCCGCGCTCTTGCCGGCGCTGTACTCTGCGACCAGCCTGCCGAAGGCCCGGGCCTTCTCGCAGTAGTGGGCATTGCGCGCCAGGCTGCGGGCCCGGCGCACCTGGGCCTCGTCGCCCGAGGCTTGCGCCTGTTCGACCAGGGCCGCGGCCTCGGCTTCGCCACGGAAACGGGCACTGCCGAATACCACGATGGTGTTTTCAATGCCGTGGGCCTGCTGCTCCAGGTCGGGCTTGAGCAGCTCGAGCTGGAAGCGGATGCCGCGCGTTTCGCGCCGCAACAGGAATTCAGGGTCGGCAAAGGCCAGCAGGCTGGCATCGGGCGTCAGCGAGGCGCCGCCGCGGGCGTGCGCCTGAAGGGTGGCCCAGGCGTCGGCCAGGCGGGCATCGTGAAGATCTTGAGTGGTTTCCATGGTGCCTATTCTGAGCCAATTTTCCTAGTGCGAACTACCCGTGCCTGCGGCGGGATTCTCGGCTATCCTTGCGCGCGAACCGGCTTACAAGAGGGGACATGGCAAGAGACTACGCGACGGTGTACCACGTGCTGCTGCAAGGCCGCAGCATGGGCCCGTACGACCGTCGCACCATTGTCGGCATGTGCATCAAGAAG
>CAZUJD010000078.1:0-11664 GCA_964620025.1 uncultured Ramlibacter sp.
GTGGCGCCATCAGCGTGACCGAACGCGCCGCCTACATCGGCCGCATCCGCAACCTGGCGCGCGCCGTCGCGCAAAGCTACTACGACAGCCGTGAACGCCTGGGCTTTCCCATGGCCCCGCGCGAGTGGGTCGAGCAGATCACGAAGAAGGCTGCGTAATCATGGCCCACCCCCGAAGCGCCTTCGGCGCCTCCCCCTCAAGGGGGCACCACCAGCGGCCCGGCTTAGCCGGCTCCGCGGTGACACTGGAATGGGCAGCGCTGTGCGTTGAAAAAAATCATGAATAAAAACTTGCTTGTTGAACTGTTCGTTGAAGAGCTGCCGCCGAAGGCGCTGCGCAAGCTGGGCGACGCCTTTGCGGGCGTGCTGTTCGACCAGCTCAGGGCCCAGGGCCTGACGGACGCCGGATCGCAACTGACCAGCTTCGCCTCACCGCGACGGCTGGCCGCGCACATCTCGTTGGTGGCCGCGCAGGCTGCTGACAAGGCCGTGTCGCAAAAGCTCATGCCTGTGAGCGTGGGGCTGGACGCTGCGGGCAACGCCACGCCTGCGCTGCTCAAGAAGCTGCAGGCGCTGGGCGCCGACGCAGCCGCTGTCCCGGGGCTCAAGCGTGCCATGGACGGCAAGGCCGAGGCGCTGTTTTATGACAGCACGGCCAAGGGGGCCACGCTGGCCGACGGCCTGCAGAAGGCGCTGGCTGAAAGCCTGTCGAAGCTGCCCATTCCCAAGGTCATGACCTATCAGCTCGAAACAGGCTGCGAGTTGCCTGGCTGGAGCAGCGTGAGCTTTGTGCGGCCCGCACATTCGCTGGTGGCGCTGCACGGCAGCACGGTGGTGCCGGTACAGGCCCTGGGCCTGCAGGCGGGCAACACCACGCAAGGCCACCGATTCGAAGCGACGGTGTCGACCGTGGTGCTCAAGGACGCCGACAGCTACGCCGCCACCCTGGCCCAGGATGGCGCCGTGATCGCCGGTTTTGCCGAGCGCAAGGCCGAGATCGCCCGCCAGCTCGCAGCGGCTGCTGCCCAGGTGGGCGGCGGCGCGCGGCCGATTGAAGACGACGCGCTGCTGGACGAAGTGACGGCGCTGGTCGAGCGCCCCAACGTGCTGGTGTGCGAGTTTGAAAAACAGTTCCTGGACGTGCCGCAGGAGTGCCTCATCCTCACGATGAAGGCCAACCAGAAGTACTTCCCGCTGCTGGACGCCTCGGGCAAGCTGACCAACAAATTCCTGGTGGTCAGCAATATCAGCCCGGCCGACGCGAGCGCCGTGACCGGCGGCAACGAACGCGTGGTGCGCCCGCGCCTGGCCGATGCCAAATTCTTCTTCGACCAGGACCGCAAGAAGACGCTCGAGTCGCGCGTGGCGGGGCTGGCCAAGGTGGTCTATCACAACAAGCTGGGCACGCAGGGTGAACGTGTGGAGCGTGTGCGTGCGCTGGCGGCCATCATCGGCGGACTGCTGGGTGACGACGCGCTGGCACGGCGTGCCGACCAGGCAGCGCTGCTGGCCAAGGCCGACCTGTTGACCGACATGGTGGGCGAGTTCCCGGAACTGCAGGGCATCATGGGCCGCTACTACGCGCTCAACGACGGCCTGGGCGACGAGGTGGCCGACGCGATTGAGGACCACTACCGTCCGCGCTTTGCCGGCGACGCGCTGCCGCGCAGCCTGACCGGCGTCGTGGTGGCCCTGGCCGACAAGCTGGAAACCCTGGCCGGCCTGTTCGCCATCGGCCAGTTGCCCACCGGCGACAAGGACCCGTTCGCGCTGCGCCGCCATGCGCTGGGCATTGTGCGCATGCTGGTCGAAAAGGACCTGGACGTGTCGCTGGCCGAACTGCTGGCTGAGGCGGTGGGCCTGTTCCCGCAGGCCGCGCCCGACACCGTGAAACTGCTCACCGACTTCATCGAAGACCGCCTGGCCGGCAGCCTGCGCGAGCAGGGCTTCAGCGCCCAGGAGGTTGACGCCGTGCTGGCGCTGCATCCGCAACGCCTGGGTGACATCTCGCGCCGCCTGGCGGCCGTGCGCGCCTTTGCCGCACTGCCCGAAGCCCCCGCGCTGGCAGCAGCCAACAAACGCATTGGCAACATCCTGAAAAAGGCCGACGGCGCGGTGGACCCGCATGTAAGCCAGGTGTTGCTGCAGGAAGAAGCCGAAAAAGCCCTCTACGCCGCCATGCAGACGGTGGTGCCGCAGGCCAACGCCCGGTTCGAGTCGGGCGACTACACCGCGTCCTTGCAGACCCTGGCTGCGCTGCGCGCGCCGGTGGATGCGTTCTTTGACGGCGTGATGGTCAATGCCGAGCAGCTGGACCTGCGGCTGAACCGCCTGGGCCTGCTGGCCACGCTGCATGCCGCCATGAACCGGGTCGCGGACCTTTCCCGCCTCGCTGCCTGAAGCTGGCCATGAAACTCGTCATCCTCGATCGCGACGGCACCATCAACGCTGACAGCGACGACTTCGTCAAGACCGCCGAGGAATGGCAGCCGTTGCCCGGCTCGCTGGAGGCCATTGCCAGGCTGAACCATGCCGGCTGGCACGTGGTGGTGGTGTCCAACCAGTCGGGTCTGGGCCGCGGGCTGTTTGACGTGGCATCCCTCAACGCCATGCATGCCAAGATGCACAAGCTGCTGGCTGCGCACGGCGGGCGCATTGACGCTGTCTTCTACTGTCCCCACAGCCCCGACGAATCCTGCTCCTGCCGCAAGCCGCTGCCCGGCCTGTTCGAGCAGGTGGGCGAACGCTACGGCATCGACCTCAAGGGCGTTCCCTGCGTGGGCGACAGCCTGCGCGACGTGCAGGCCGGTGCGCTGGTGGGCTGTGAACCCCACCTGGTGCTGACAGGCAAGGGAGCGCAGTTTCGCGGCCTGCCCTTGCCCGAGACTTTCCCGGCCGGCACCTTGGTCCATGACAATCTGGGTGCCTTTGCCGACGCCTTGCTGGCGCGCCCGGCCATTCCCAAAATCGTGATCTAGTTCTTTTGCTGCCCATGGCCTTCCTGCGCTCTGTCCTGCATGCCCTGTTGATGCTGGTGACTGTCATTCCCTGGGGCATCTGGATGGTGACCGCTTCGCTGTGGGCCAGCGGCGAACAGATGTACTGGAAGGCCGCGCGCTGGCTCGGATGGCAGATCGCCGGTGCCCGCATCCTGTGCGGCATCCAGGTACGTGTCAGCGGCATGGACAACCTGCCCCGGGGCAAGACCAGCCCGGCCATCCTGCTGGTCAAGCACCAGTCGACCTTCGAGACCTTCCTCATGCCCACGCTGATGCCGCACCCGCTGGCCTATGTGTTCAAGAAGGAGCTGATCTACGTGCCGTTTTTCGGCTGGGCCATGGGGCGCATGGACATGATCCACATCGACCGCAGCCAGCGTGCCCAGGCTTTCACGAAGGTGGTCGAGCAGGGCAAGCGCCTGCTGGCCCAGGGTATCTGGGTCATCATGTTTCCCGAAGGCACGCGCATTCCGCGCGGCCAGAAGGGCACCTACAAGAGCGGCGGCACGCGGCTGGCGGTGGAGACCGGCGCGCCCGTGATCCCCATCGCCGTGACCTCGGCCAAATGCTGGCCACGCAAGGCTTTCGTCAAGACGCCCGGCGTGGTGGATGTGTCCATCGGCAAACCCATTGACAGCACGGGGCGCCAGCCTGATGAGCTCATGCGCGAAGTCGAGGCCTGGATTGAATCCGAAATGCGCCGGCTGGACCCCGAGGCATACCGATAAACTCCCCGTCCATGCAGCGGCTGCTCCAGTTCACCCTCGACCTGTTCGATCCGCAGCCCGAACCTCCGGTGGCGGCCCCTGCGGCTGCGACCTCACCGGCCGTCCAGCCGCCGGCCCTGACCGGCCCATCGCAGCCTGCCCAGCACCTGCAGCAGGTGCTGGTACCGGCCCGTTTTCGCCACCCGCGAGCCAACCGCGAGGCCCTGCTGGACGGCACCCATGTGGCCTATGAATTCCGCCGGGGCAAACGCCGCACCATTGGCTTTGCGGTGGGGCCCGACGGTCTGGTGGTGAGCGCACCCAAATGGGTGCCCTTGTACGAAATTGATGCCGCCGTGCGCGAAAAGGGCGGCTGGATTGTCCGCAAGCTCGACGAAATGCGGGAACGCAGCCAGCGGCTGGATTCCGCCCGAATCGAGTGGCGCGACGGTACCACCCTCCCTTTTCTGGGCCAGAGCGTGATCGTGGTGCTGGACCCCCGTCACGGCTTTGACGCTGTGGGGGCGGTGCTCAACAGCGATGCCGATGCGCTGCCCGGTGTGCCCCGTCTGACGCTGCATGTTGGGCTGCCTCACCATGCCGCCCCAGAGCAGATTCGCGACGCGGTGCAGGCCTGGCTGATGCGCCAGGCCAAACGCCTGTTCACCGAGCGGCTGGACCACTTTGCGCCGCTGCTGGGGGTGCGCTGGAGAAAACTCAGCCTGTCCAGCGCCGGCACCCGCTGGGGCAGTGCCAGTGCCGATGGCTCCATCCGTCTGAACTGGCGCCTGATCCACCTGCGACAGTCGGTGATCGATTACGTGGTGGCACATGAACTGAGCCACCTGCGGGTGATGGACCACAGCCCCCGCTTCTGGGATACGGTCGCCACGGTGGTGCCAGACTATGCCCTGCTGCGCAGCGAGCTGCGTGACGACCCGGTGCCCCCCTGGTAGCCTGGCGCTGTTACAAGTTGTAGCGGGCTGGTAAGATGGGGCTGCACTGTCTCCAAGGCCGCAATGCACCACAAGAAGAATGTCCTTGTCGTTGAAGACAACCCGGACCACCTGGAATTCACCACGCTGACGCTGCGTGAAAGCGGGCTGGTGGGCAACATTGCGGTCGCCTGCGATGGGGCTGAAGCACTGGACTACCTGTTTTGCCAGGGGCGGTATGCGCAGCGCGATGAGCACGATCAGCCTGCGCTGGTGCTGCTGGACCTGAAGATGCCCAAGCTCTCGGGCCACGAGGTGCTGCAGCGCATGCGCAGCGACCCGCGCACCAGTGCCATTCCGGTCGTGGTGCTGAGCTCCTCCAGCGAAGAAGAAGACATCCGCGCCAGCTACCGGTGCGGCGCCAACAGCTTTGTGCGCAAACCTGTGGATTTTGACCGCTTCACCGAGCAACTGGCCAGGCTGCAGGTGTACTGGTTCAGCGTCAATGAATCGGTCTGACCCCTCGGGGTCAAAACCTATGCGGCAGGGCTTGACCCCGGCGTAAACTGGACCGGTGAATCCGGCGTCCTCCACAACCAGCTCCTCGGCATGGGTCCGCCGCATCGGCCTGCGTGCGCGGCTGGTCCTGCTGGTGATCGCGGCCATCACACCGTTGCTGGCGTTCACCTTGTACCGCGCCGCCAGCCAGTCCGATCAGGAACTGGCCCAGACGCAGGCCGGCCTGGAGTTCGCCGCATCGCTGGCGGCTGCCAACCAGGAGCGGGTGGCTGAATCCGCCCGCTTGTTGCTGACCGCCATCGTGAACCTGCCCGGCCTGTACGACGGCAAGGATGTTCAGTGCGCGGCCTACTTCGAGCGTTTCCGTGGGCGTTTTCCTGCCTATGCCAACCTGGGGCTGACCGGGGTGGACGGGTATACGCGCTGCCACGCACTGGACAGCGTGTCCAGGACCAATGTGAGCGATCGCGCCTACTTCCAGGAGGTGTTGGCGAAAAAGACCTTCATCGTGAGCGAATACCAGGAGGGCCGGCTGTCGCGTGTACCGGTGTTGACCTTTGCCATGCCGTTGCTGGACGCGTCCGGCAATGTGCAGGCAGTTGCGTTTGCCGCGATGAACCTGCGCGAACTGGCCCGTTCCCTGGATGGCGTGCAGTTGCCCCCCGGAGCACGCCTGGCGGTGCTGGACCGTAACGCCAGAGTGCTTGCGACCAGCAACCCGGAGTTCCCGGTGGGTCGCACCCTTGCCAATGAAGCCCTGAAGCGGGCCATCATCGCGGACAAGCCGCTCAAGGGTGAAGGGCGCGATGCCCAGGGCACCATGCGCCTGTTTGCCCTGATGCCCGGGCGTGGACCGGCCCAGGGCAGCCTGTATGTGCTGGTCAATGTCGACCGTGACCAGGTGGTCGGACCCGGACGGGAGTGGCTGCTTCGCGAGCTTCTGCTGGTGTCGCTGGTTGCGTTGCTGGGCAGCATGGCCGCCTGGCTGTTGGGGGGCGCTTTCATTGCCGGCCCGGCCCACCAGATACTGGCAGCCACGCAACGCGTCAGCCGGGGCGAGCTCGACACCCGGCTGGCTGTTGAAGGGCCGCGCGCTGACAACGAATTTGCCCGGATCGCCGATGGGTTCAACCTGATGGCTGAATCGCTGCAGCTGCGTCAGCAGTCGCTGGAGACCGAACTGGCCCACAGCCGGCAGGCCTATGCCACGCTGGACCTGGTGCTCAACAGCATGCAGGAGGTGCTGGTCGCCGTGGATGCCAGGGGGCGCGTGCTGCTGCAGAACCAGCCGTCGCGGCAGCTGGTGGACCTGGAGCCCACGCTGCCTGCCAGGGAACTGTGGGCTGCGCGGTATGGGGTCTACCTGCCAGGCACCAATGAGCATGTGCCGGCCGGCGACCTGCCGCTGGAGCGGGCCTTGCGCGGCGAAAGCGGCCGGGACCTGGACATCGAGATCCGCAATGCCAGGGTGCCCGAAGGCCGGACCCTGCGCTGCAGCTACCGGCCCATGCGCGACGGTGAGCAGATCGTCGGTGCGCTGGTCATGATGTCCGACATCACCGACATGCGCCGGCTGCAACTGGAACAGGCACGCAGCCTGGACGAACTGCACCGGGCCCAGCGCCGCTTGCTGGAAGCCCAGGAAATCGGGCGCATCGGCAACTGGGAGCTCGACCTGGCCACCAACCTGCTGTGGTGGTCCGACGAGGTGTACGCGCTGGTTGGCCTGACACCGGGCGAGTTCGACGGCCGGGTTGAGACCATGCTGCAGACGGTGCATCCCGACGACCGGGCACAGTTCATCCAGCGCCGGGCAGAAGCCATGCGGATGGGCGCGCCCATGGACATGGAGTTTCGCATCGTGCGTCCGGACGGCCAGGTGCGATGGCTCCATCAGCTGGGCCGCGAATACCCCAACAGCGCCGGCGTGGCCGTGCGTCGCGCTGGCGTTGTGCAGGACATCACTGCGCGCAAGCTGGCCCAGGCCGAACTGCTCCTTTTGCGCAACGCGGTCAGCCGGCTCAATGACGTGGTGATCATCACCGAAGCATCGCCGCTGGATGAGCCCGGTCCGCGCATTGTGTATGCCAATGAAGCCGTCGAGGGCATGACGGGCTACCGGGTCAGTGAGCTGATCGGCCAGTCGCCGCGCCTGATGCAGGGGCCGGCCACCGATCCTGCGACGCTGGCTCGCATCCGGCACGCCCTGGAACATCACCAGCCGGTGTGCGAGGAGGTCATCAACTACACCAAGACAGGTCAATCCTACTGGGTGGAAATCGACATTGCACCGCTGTATGACGACAACGGGCAATTGACGCACTTCATCGGCGTGCAGCGTGATGTGAGTGCCCGAAAGCGCGCCGAGACAGAGGTCCAGGAGCATGTGTTCACGTTGCAGCGCGCAGCCGATGCCGCGCAGATCATCACCCAGCAGGCCACCCTGCAGGCGACCTTGCAGGAGGTGGTGGAGCAGGCGCGCGGCGTGGTGGGTGCCCACCAGGCGGTCATCAGCATCCAGAGCGACGCGGAAAACGGCCATTTCGTCCATGCCTTCTCGCTGTCCGAGAAATACGACGCCTGGAAGACCCAGGAACTGCCGTCGCCCGATGGCACGGGCATCTATGCCATGGTGTGCGAAACCAACAAGCCGGCACGCCTGACCCAGGCCGAGCTGCTGGCGCACCCGCGCTGGCGCGGTTTCGGTGCCCATGCTGCTGGCCACCCGCCCATGCAGGGCTGGCTGGCGGTGCCACTGATCGGATCGGACGGGCGCAACCTGGGGGTTCTGCAGCTGTCCGACAAGTACGAGGATGAGTTCTCGCGCCAGGACGAATATGTGGCCATCGAACTGGCCCACCTGGCGACCGCGGCAATCGAAAAGGCGCGGCTCATTGAAGAGGTGCGCAGCCTGAACGCAGACCTGGAGGCCCGCATTGCCCAGCGTACCGCCGAACTGACGCGCCAGGAGGCCCTGTTTCGCGCGCTGGCCGAGCAGGCACCCCAGGTTGTATGGACGGTTGACAACGAAGGCATCGTCACCTTCATCAACCACCACTGGTACGAGCTCGTAGGCGGTCAGCATCCCGAAGGACTGGGCACCGGGTGGCTGCAGCGGCTGCACCCGGAAGACCGTGACATGACGATCAAGCTCTGGCACAAGTATCGCACCGGGGGGTCCCAGTACGCGGGTGTGCGCCGTGTGCGTGGCAAGGACGGCCGCTATCACACGATGTCCTATCGGGCTGCGCCGGTGCTCGACACCGACGGAAGGGTGAATTTCTGGGTCGGCATCGACGCCGACATCACCGAGCTCAAGGCTTATGAGGAGGCGCTCAAGCGGTCGAACGAGGAGCTGGAGGCCTTCTCGTACTCGGTGTCACACGACCTGCGTGCACCGCTGCAGGCCATGGACGGATTCACCAAGCTGTTGCGGCGTGAATTGGGTGACATCCAGGGCGAGCGTACGCGCCATTACATGAGCCGCATCGAGGCCGGAACCCGCCGCATGAGCGAGCTGATCGAGGATCTGCTTTCACTGGCGCAGGTGTCGCGAGCGCAGATGCACCATCGCGAGGTGGATCTGAGCTCCACAGCACGTGAGCTACTTCAGGACATGCAGACGCGCGAGCCGCAACGTCAGGTCCGTTGGCTGGTGCAGGACGGCATGACGGTGCTGGCTGACCCCCGCCTGATGCATCTTGTGCTGCAGAACCTGCTGGCCAATGCCTGGAAGTTCTCATCGCAGGTGCCGCTGGCCGAGATCAGCTTCGGCCGTGACGCCGGTGGTGCCTACTACGTGCGTGACAACGGTGCAGGATTTGACATGGCCTATGCCGCCAAACTTTTTGGCGCGTTCCAGCGGCTGCACACCGAGCGTGAATTTCCGGGCACGGGCATTGGCCTGGCCACGGTCAAACGCATCATTGACCGGCATCAGGGCCGGGTGTGGGCGCACTCTGGTCCTGGGGGCGGCGCCACCTTCTTCTTTACCCTGCAGGACGATTCCCTGCCGCCGTCGCTGCCGGCAGCGGCCTGAGGCCGTCGGGCATGCGCGCTGCGGCGTACCTTCCGGACCGCTCGATCAGGCCGCGCTGAAGCGCCAGATCCCGTCTGAGCCGCGCTCTCGGCGCAGGCGGCCGTCAAACCACATCAGGTGCAGGTGGGCCACGGATTCACCCATGGCAAACGTGGTCTGGTGCAGGTCCAGCTTGCGCTTGAACAGCACCGGCAGCACGTCAGCCGCTGATTGCGGGGCCTGACGGCAGGCGTCCAGCACCTCGGCCAGGCGGTCGCGGTGGTGCTCATGCAGTTGCGTGATGCGCGCATGCAGGCCGCGAAAGGGCTTGCCATGCGAGGGCAGCGTCAGCGTATCGGCGGGCAGTCCGGCAAAGCGGTCGATCGACGCCAGGAACAGGGCCAGCGCGTTGGACTCCGGCTCCACGTCGTGCACGCTGACGTTGGTGGATATGCGCGGCAGCATCATGTCGCCGCTGACCAGCACATGCAGGTCGTCGCAGTACATTGCCATGTGCTCCGGCGCATGGCCGTAGCCGGCGATGCACCGCCATTCACGCGCGCCAATGGTGATGCTCTGGCCGTCCAGCAGGCGGCAGAAGCTGCGCGGTACGTCGGGCACCATGCTCGGGTAGTAGCTCGCGCGACCACGGATTTTCTCGACCGAATCCGGATCGGTCAGGCCATGCGATGCAAAAAAATCTGCCGCCGCCGCACCGCCAAAGCCCGTGGTGCTCTGCGAACCCAGGCGGGCGTTGTAGTAGTCGGTAGCGCTGATCCACAGGGGCGCGTTCCAGCGTGCGCAAAGCCAGTGCGCCAGGCCGATATGGTCGGGGTGCATGTGCGTGACGATCACACGCAGCACCGGCAGCCCCTGCAGCTGGGTGGCAAAAATTTTCTCCCACTGCGCCTTGGAGTCGTCATGGGTGATGCAGCAGTCCACCACCGTCCAGCCATCGCGGCCGTCCAGATGATCGCGCAACAGCCACAGGTTGATATGGTCCAGCGCGAACGGAAGCGCCATGCGGATCCAGCGCACGCCCGGCGCCACCTCGATGGTTTCGCCCGGTGCCGGCAACTGGTCGCCAAAGGTGTAGTGGAGCTGGTGTTCGAGATCGTTCATGGGGCTGGGGTAGGATGCGGGCGAAAGTTGACGTTGACGTAAACGTCATTTTTAATCGGCCCATTGTAGGCAGCGCCCCCAGCGACAGCTGTCACCCCGGTACACGAGAACTTTTGAACCATGGCGACGACCACGTACACCATCAGCGACCTGGCCAGGGAATTCGACCTGACAACGCGTGCCATGCGCTTTTACGAAGACATGGGCCTGCTGCAGCCCGAGCGCTCCGGGCCGGGCGGGCGCAACCGCATCTACAGCGCGCGAGACCGCACCCGCCTGAAACTCACCCTGCGTGCCAAGCGGCTGGGCCTGAGCCTGACCGAAGCCCGGGAGATCATCGACACCTATGACAGCCCCCGGGACACCGGGCCGCAACTGCGCAAGTTCCTGGCCGTATTGGCCCAGCACCGCAAGCAGCTGGAAGAACAGATGGCCGACCTGCAGGCCAATCTGGACGAGATCAAGGTCCATGAAAAGGAAGCCCGCGCCCTGCTGGCCCGCATGGACAAGGGCAAATGACCAAAATCAGCCATAATTGACGTTTACGTAAACGTCAATCAGGAGCGGTCATGGCGCAGGACACCTTCGAGCCGAAAGACGCGGGCTACGCGCAGCGCGTGCGCGACAGCTTTGCCCTGCAGGGTGCGATGGGAACCCTGGGCGCAACACTGGGTGCGGTTGCCCCCGGAAGGGTCGAGATCCTGCTGGACTGGGCGCCGGGCCTGACGCAGCAACATGGCTTCCTGCATGCGGGCATGGTTGCCACGGCACTGGATTCCGCCTGCGGCTATGCCGGGTTCACCCTGATGCCTGAAGGCGCCGGCGTGCTGACCATTGAGTTCAAGATCAACCTGCTGGCGCCTGCGAAGGGCCAGCGCTTTCGCATGGTGGGCCAGGTCGTCAAGCCGGGGCGCACCATCACCGTCACCGAAGGCCGGGCCTATGCCATCGACCATGGCCGTGAAAAGCTCATTGCCACCCTGGGTGCGACGCTGATGACCATCACCGGGCGCGACGACGTCAAGAACTGAACCCATTCCAAGGAGACCTCCATGAACAACCTTCCGGGCCTGAACTTCCAGCTGGGCGAAGACATCGACGCACTGCGCGACGCCGTGCGCGATTTTGCCCAGGCCGAAATCGCACCACGCGCGGCCGAGATCGACCGCAGCGACCAGTTCCCCATGGACCTGTGGCAAAAGATGGGCAGCCTGGGCGTGCTCGGCATCACCGTGGGCGAGGAATACGGCGGCGCCAACATGGGCTACCTGGCGCACATGATCGCCATGGAGGAAATCAGCCGCGCCAGCGCCAGCGTGGGCCTGAGCTACGGCGCCCACAGCAACCTGTGCGTGAACCAGATCA
>CAZUJD010000079.1:0-5822 GCA_964620025.1 uncultured Ramlibacter sp.
GCGCGGGCGGCTCATGGGCGGTCGCTGCGCCGCTGCCCGCCGGCGGCTCCGGTGCATCCAGGACACGTGCTTCGCCCTGCAGGCGCAGCATCAGCAGGCGGTAGCTCACGATGGCGACCAGGATCAGGGCGTAGGTGCGCACGTCCTTGAGGTACTCATAGGTCAGCACATCGGCCCATGATCCCACCTCGTACACAGAACCCCGGGCGGAATAGACCGCCTGGCGCAGGGCCACCATGCCCGTCACATGCGCCAGGCAGAACACCAGCGTACCCGCCAGGTGCCAGGGCAGCTGGTGGCGCAGCGTCCCCCAGCGCAGCGGGTGGCGGCGTTCCCAGGCCACCACGGCCGGCACCAGCAGGCCCAGCACCACGGCGCTGGACACTTCCCAGACCAGGGGTTGCCACGGGGCCAGCGACGGCCGGTCCATGCGTTGCACCAGGGTGTTGAAGCCGGCCTGCAGTGCCAGTACCGCCACCCAGAAGGCCACCTCGGCGCGCCGGCGAAGTGGCTGATAGCGCGCGAACCAGTCTGTTGCATCTGCCATGGCAGCGAGTCTACGTCCGGATTCCGTCACCCCGGGCCCGCGATTCGTCACAAAGTGGATGCCGCTCGTCCCAAAGGCGTGCCGGGCCGGGGCCGGCGGTCCAGCATCACGGCTTTGCACCCCCCTCACGCACCATGAACCGCCGACACGACATCGACGCCCTGCGCGCCCTGGCCTTCGGGCTGGTCATCCTGTACCACGTTGCCATGTACTACGTGGCCGGCTGGCACTGGCACATCAAAAGCCCGTACGCGTCCGAATGGCTGCAGTGGCCCATGCGCGCCCTCAACCTGTGGCGCATGGATCTGGTGTTCCTGATCTCGGGCGTGGCTTTCGGCTTTCTGCGCCGGGGGCAGTCGGTGGCCGGCCTGATCGGCCAGCGCAGCCCGCGCCTGCTGTTGCCGCTGGCCTTCGGCATGGCGGTGGTGGTGCCGTACCAGCCCTATGCGCAGGCCGTGGCCAACGGCAGCATTGCGCCGGGGTTCGCGCAATTCCTGGCGCGCTACTACACCGGCGGCCCTTGGCCACGAAACGCCTTTGACGGCTGGGACTTCGGTGTCACCTGGAACCACCTGTGGTACCTGCCCTACCTGTGGGTCTATACGGTGGCGCTGGCGCTGCTGCTGCCGGTGCTGGAGTCGGCGTCCGGCCGGCGTTGGCGGCAGGCGTTCACCCGGCTGCGTGGCGGCGCCCTGCTGGGGGTGCCGGCGCTGCCGCTGGCTGTGTATTCCGTCACCCTGTGGCCGCGCTTTCCGGTGACACACGACCTGATCCATGACGGCTGGCTGCATGCCGTGTATTTCACGTTGTTCCTGTATGGCTTCTGGATCGGCGTGGCCCCTGGCCTGTGGGCCGAGCTGCGCCGGCTGCGCTGGATGGCACTGGGGTTGGCGGCGGGTCTGTTTGCGCTGCACGCGGGCCTGCGCGTCCAGCAAGCCAGCCTGTTGGCGCGGCTGGCGGGCGACGCCTGCCTGTGGGCCTGCCTGGTCGCGGTCCTGGGCTGGGGCCACCACAAGCTCAACCGGCCCTGGCCCTGGCTGGCCTGGGCCCAGGAAGCGGTCTATCCCTGGTATGTGCTGCACCAGACGCTGATCATCTTGCTGGCCGTCGTGCTGGCGCCATGGGCGCTGGGCCCGGTGGCCGAGCCGGCGCTGCTGGTGGCGGGCACGGTGCTGGGCTGCTGGCTGGTCACGGATGGGCTGGTGCGGCGCTCCGACCTGCTGCGGCCGCTGTTCGGGCTCAGGCCGCGAGCGCGGCCTCAATGTCCTTTGCCAGGCTCGCCGGCGCGTCCTGGGGCGCATAGCGCCGGATGACCTGGCCGTCCTTGCCGATCAGAAACTTGGTGAAGTTCCATTTGACGGCAGTGCTGCCCAAAAGCCCGGGCGCCTCCTGGGTCAGCCACTGGAACAGCGGGTCGGCGCCCGTGCCGTTCACCTCGATCTTGGCCATCATGGGAAAACTCACGCCGTAATTGAGCTGGCAGAAACTGGCGATTTCCTCGTTGCTGCCCGGGTCCTGGGCGCCAAACTGGTTGCAGGGAAAGCCCAGCACCACCAGGCCCTGTTTCACATAGTCCTGGTGCAGCTGTTCCAGCCCGGCAAATTGCGGTGTGAAACCGCAGGCGCTGGCGGTGTTGACCACCAGCATCACCTTGCCGCGGAACTTGCCCAGCTTGACGCGCTTGCCGTCGGTTTGCACCGCCTCGAAGTCCCAGGCCAGGGTCATCACAATTCTCCACATCTTTTCACGGGCGGTCACATTACCATGGCTGTACTGAACCATGACACCCCATGCCATTGCCCTTGTGGGCTTTACCACTTTTGAATACTCCGCCTTTGAGTCGTTCTTCCGGCTGGCGCGTCGCCAGCCCGGTTTTCGCATCGTCGAGGACCTGAACACTGCCGCGCTGATCCTGGCCAATGCCGACGACCTGAACATCATGGGCGACCTGGCCGCCATGGATCCGGGCCAGCATGTGCTGCTGATCGGCGCGTCCAGCCACGGCACCGCCTGGCCTTTGCAGACACGGCCCATCAAGCTGATGAGCGTCCTGACGGCCATGGAGCAGTTGCTGTCGCCGGCCGCCCCCGTCGCCCAGCCGGTGTTGACCATTCCGGCGCCGTCCCGGGCCCGCCCGGCCGAATCAGGGCCGGTGCCGGTTGCGGTGGCAACCCCGCAGCCCCAGCCTGTCGACGATGGCATCCTGGTGGTGGACGACAGCGAGACGGCCTTGCACTTCATGCAGAACCGCCTGCGCCGCTTCGGCTTCACGGCCGAGCTGGTGCACAGCGGTGAAGAGGCGCTGGAGCGCATTGCCAAAAAGCCCTACAGGTTCGTGTTCCTGGACGTGATGATGGAAGGCATGGACGGCTACCAGGCCTGCCGCAGCATCAAGCAGCGCTACTACCCCGATGGCAAGCCGCCCGTGGTGGTCATGCTGACCAGCCGTACCGGCACCATCGACAAGGCCAAGGGCAAGCTGGCCGGCTGCGACGCCTACCTGCCCAAGCCGCTGACCGAGCGTGACCTGGCGCTGGTGCTGACCAAATTCGACGTGGACATCCAGCGCAGCTTCCAGCCGACCCGGCTGGATCAGGGCTGACTCAGTCGGCGCTGTCCGCCCCAAGGCGACTGAAGCCCCCTCGGGGGGCATTGCAGTACACGCCGTGACCAGCGTGGGGGCCTCTCAGTGCGTGGCCTTGCCGGCGGGCCACGCAGACCACGCCGCCGCCAGCAAGATCATGGTGCCGCCCAGCAGCGTTTGCCCTGTCAGCTGGGCCGCGCCCAGCGCCACCGACGACACGCTGGCAAACACCACCTCGGACAGCATGACCAGCGCCGTGGTGTGGGCGGCCAGCCGCGCCGCGCCGTATTGCAGCGCCAGATTGCCGACCAGGAAGCACACACCCAGTACCAGCCCCAGCGCCAGCCAGGCCGGGCCAGGCGCGGGCGGTGCGCCCACCAGCCCCTGAGCCATGCCCAGTCCGGCGGCGGCCACGGCCATGAGCGTGCCGCCGCCAAACATGGCCAGCACGCGCGATTCGCCGGGCACGCGGTTGAGCTTGAGCAGCAGGATGTTGGTCAGCGCAAAGCACAAGCCGCCGGCCAGCGCCAGCCAGTCGGGCAGCCCTTCGGGCACGGGCCAGCCGGCGTCACCTGTCTTCAGCACGATCACCACGCCTGACAGCGCCAGCACCAGCCGCAGCAGTGAGGCGGCGGTGGGCTTCTCCCCCAGCAGCGGCCAGGCCAGCAGCACCGACCAGGCCGGCATCAGGTAAAACAGCAGTACCACCCGCACCACATCACCCACGGTCACGGCCCAGTTGAAGCCCACGTTGGTCAGACCTGACGAGGCCATCAAAAGCCACAGCAGCGGTTGCGATGCGAAGGCGCGCCATGCACCGGGGCGCGCGGCCAGCAGGCAGGCCAGCGAGAAAGCGTAGATCAGTGCCGTGGCCCACAGCGGGTGCAGGCCATGGGCCTCCAGCTGGCGAAACGGCCACCATGAAATACCCCAGACAAAGGCGTTGAACATCAACGCAAGGACGGGCAACAGGGGATTCATGAGAGAAGTGTCTTCACCAGTGCCGCCGCGGACCCGGCTTTGCCGGGCCGCTGGGGGCGCCCCCGGGGGGGAGGCGGCCGACGGCCGCTTCGGGGGGAGTGTTCTTCACCCGTGCATGTTGTCGTGGCGGGCGACTTCCAGCAGGTGATCGACCTCGGCCTTGTGCCGCACGCAGTTGCTCGCATGCCAGCGCTTGATCAGCCACATCACGCCAGCCACCACAATGCCGAAAGCCGTGATCGCGCCAAAGGCCGACAGGCCCATGCCGGTGGACAGGGTGTAGAACGCCCCCAGCGCCAGGATGCAGGCCTGCTCGTTGAAGTTCTGCACGGCAATGGAGCGGCCCGCACCCATGAGGTTGTGGCCGCGGTGCTGCAGCAGCGCGTTCATCGGCACCACCAGGAAGCCGCCCAGGCCGCCCAGCAGGACCAGGAACGGTGCGGCCACCCACACGTTGTCGATGAAATTGAGCAGGATCACCAGCAGCCCCATGCCGATGCCCAGGGGAATCACGCTGGTGGCCATGTCCAGGCGCATGCGAACCGACGCGATCACCGCCCCGACGGCCGTGCCGATGGCCACCACCCCCACCAGCGACGAGGCCTGTGTGACGCTGTAGCCCAGGGCGGCAGCGGCCCAGGCCAGCACGATGTAGCGCAGGTTGCCGCTGACGCCCCAGAACAGCGTGGTGGTGGCCAGCGAGATCTGGCCCAGCTTGTCGCGCCACAGGCGGCTGTTGCAGGTCCAGAAATCCGGCAGCAGCACCAGCAGGTTGCGCGGCATGGGCCGCATTTCCACGCCGGTCAGCGGAATGCGGGTGTTGAACCAGGCGGCCAGCGCATAGATGAAGATCAGCACGAAGATGGCTGCTTCGGGTGGCGTGTCAATGCCGGTGTCGATGACCGGAAAGTCCACGCTCAGCAGCCGGGCAGACACCGCCGCGCCGACCAGCTGGCCGCCCAGCAGCACACCCAGGATGATGGAGGCAATGGTCAGGCCCTCGATCCAGCCATTGGCCTTGACCAGCTGTGACGGCGGCAGCAGCTCGGTGAGGATGCCGTACTTGGCCGGCGAATAGGCGGCGGCGCCCAGGCCCACGATGGCATAGGCCATCAGCGGGTGGGAGCCGAACAGCATCAGCAGGCAGCCAAACACCTTGATGGCGTTGCTGATGAACATGACCCTGCCCTTGGGCAGCGCATCGGCAAAAGCGCCCACAAAGGGCGCCAGGATCACATAGAAGAGGGCAAACATCGGCACCAGTGCTGCCTGCTGCCATTCGGGTGCGCCCCCGGCCCGCAGCAGGGCCACGGCACCGACGAAAAGCGCGTTGTCGGCCAGTGACGAAAAGAACTGGGCCGACATGATGGTGAAAAAACCGCGCTTCATCAGGGAAGTTGCTTCGCATTCATACGGCTTATGCCGTGCTATTTATAAGACTGTCTCCGAGCGACTGGCCGTTATATCACGGCCGGTAATGACAGAATTGCAGGCTATGAACGCCCACGCCCGACACTTCGTGTACTCGCTGCCCCCCGAGGGGGCTTCAGCCTCCTTGAGGCGGCTCGGCGGAGGCTGACCATGCCCCGCCCCATACAAGCCACCATCCACACCGAAGCCCTGCGCAACAACCTGACGCGTGTACGCACCGCCGTGCCGGACGCGCGGGTCTGGGGGGTGGTCAAGGCCAACGCCTACGGTCATGGCATC
>CAZUJD010000079.1:5832-11492 GCA_964620025.1 uncultured Ramlibacter sp.
GGTGTTTGAAGGCCTTCGCGGCGCCGACGGTTTTGCGCTGCTGGATCTCGACGAGGCGCAGCGCGTGCGTGCCCTGGGCTGGCGCGGCCCGATCCTGCTGCTGGAGGGTGTTTTTGAGCCGCGCGACCTGGAGCTGTGCTCGCGCCTGAACCTGTGGCACACCGTGCATTGCGACGAACAGATCGACATGCTGGCCACCCACAAGACGCACCAGCCGCACCGCGTTTTCCTGAAGATGAACTCGGGCATGAACCGCCTGGGTTTTGCGCCGCAGCGATTTCGCACCGCGTGGACGCGGCTGAACGCGCTGCCGCAGGTGGATGAGATCTCGCTGATGACGCATTTCAGCGACGCCGACGGCCCGCGTGGGATTGCCCACCAGGTCGCCGCATTCGCCGAGGCCACGCAGGACCTGCCCGGTGAACGCACATTGGGCAACAGCGCCGCGACGCTGCGCCATGCGCAGGCGGCTGGCGTCCGCGCCGACTGGGTACGACCCGGGATCGCCATTTACGGCAGCGCCCCCGACTTTCCCGAACGCACGGCACAGCAGTGGGGCCTGCAGGGTGCCATGACCCTGGCCAGCAAACTCATCGGCACGCAGGACCTGCAGCCGGGTGACACCGTGGGCTACGGCTCCAGCTTCACGGCCGACGTGCCCATGCGCATTGGCATCGTGGCCTGCGGCTACGCCGACGGCTACCCGCGCCACTGCACCACGGGCACGCCGGTGCTGGTGGGCGGCGTGCGCACCCGCATGGTGGGCCGCGTGAGCATGGACATGATCACGGTCGACCTGACCGGTGTGCCCGATGCGGATTTTGGCAGCGAGGTCACGCTGTGGGGCCGCGCGGGCGGTGGCGCGGTGCTGTCCATTGACGAGATCGCGCAGGCGGCGGGAACCGTGGGCTATGAGCTGATGTGCGCGCTGGCGCTGCGTGTGCCTGTCGTGGTGGCGGATTGAAAAACCTGTCCAACTGGCGTTCGGTGCGTATCTGGCAAAGCGGGCTGGAACGCCAGCTGCGCCAGCGTCACACGCTGTGGTTGCACGGCTGGTGCATCGGCCTGCTGGTCATGGGCCTGATGTGGCTGACGGCCCACCTGCAGATGGTCGCAGGCTCGGACTCGCTGGCGCTGCGCTATTTCGTCACGCTGGGCGTGGGGTACCTGGGCTACCTGGGCCTGTTGCGCCTGTGGGCTGGTGCCCTGCTGCGCCGGGGGGCTGACACCCCGGACGGTGGTGTTGACCTGCTGGAGCCCGCGATCGACCTGGTCGCCAGCACGGGCAGGTCCGCGCCCCGGGTGCCGTCGATGGACGCGGGCGGCGGCGGGGACTTTGCCGGTGCCGGTGCCAGCGCCGATTTTTCAGCGGCTGGTGATGCCGCACCCGCGCTGGGCAAGGTGGTCGGCGGCGCATTCGACGCGGCAGCCGGTTCCGATGAAGGGGCCGTGGTGGTCGTGCCGGTGGTCGTCGTGTTCCTGATCGGCCTGCTGGTGGTGATGGGTGCGGGCTCGCTGGTGCTGCTGTACTTCGGTTGGGAAGTGCTGATGACCGTCGCCGTGGAGGTGGCCTTCAGCTACGTCGCGGCGCGCACTGCAGTGCGGGTGGCACGTGAGGGCTGGCTGCCGGCCGTGCTGCGCCTGACCTGGAAGCCCCTGCTCGGGGCATTGCTGAGTGCCGTGGCACTGGGCGCCGTGCTCGACCACTTTGTGCCCACCGCCCGCTCGCTGCCGCACGCCATCCAGCTGATCACCGTCAGATAGCAGACGGCGTGCCCCGGTGCAGGGTCAGACTGGCAGCGCCAGCAAGGCGGCCTTGACGCGGGCGACGGCGCCCGCGTCGTCATGGGTGCGGGTGGCGATGCCCAGCTCGCGCCACAGTGGCGGATTCAGCGCCCGGGTGGTGATGCGCAGGTCGGGCAGACCCGCCTGCGCCTCATGCGGCAGCAGCGCCGCGCCGTAGCCGGCAGCCACCAGGCTTTTGATGGCGTCGTTGTAGTTCAGCTCCATGCGTGCACGTACATGTACACCAGCAGCCGCAAACCATTCGCCCGTCATGCGGGACAGCCGTGTGCTGGCGTCGTTCAGGATCAGGGGCTTGCCGGCCAGCCAGCGCGCCGTGATGCGCCGGGGCGCGGTCCATCCGCCGGGCAGGAAGGCCAGCACCGGGTCGCGCCGCCAGGCCGCCACCTGAACCAGGGGCGTGGCCGTCTGCGGCAGCGCCACGATGGCAATGTCCAGCGTGCCGGCGGCCAGCCGCGCCATGGAGTCCTGCGAAGTCAGCACCTGTGCCTGCACGTCAATGCCGGGGCGCTCGCGGGCCAGCTGCTCAAGGGCGCGCGGCAGCAGGTGCGCGATGGCGCCGGTGGAGGCGCCCAGGCGGACGGAACCCAGCTCACCGGTGAGATGGCGGCGCGCTTCGTCTTCGGCCTCATCGGCCCCGGCCAGCAGCCGCCGCGCCCGCGCGATGAACACCCGTCCCATGGCTGTGGGCACGGCGGGTCCGCGGCCGCGTACCAGCAAGGCACCGCCCAGGCGGGCTTCCAGCTCGGCGATGTGCACCGTGACAGTGGGAGGCGCCAGATGCAATGCGGTGGCGGCGGCTGAAAGTGAACCCAGGTCGGCGGCGGCCACCAGGGTGCGCAGATGGTCCAGGCTCAGTTCGCGCATGATTCAAGAATCCTGAATTGCAGGTTCATGATTTTCGTCTTTTCTTTATGGTTGCAAGCGCCCACCATGTGGATGTTTTCAAGCCAGCAAGAAAGGACCCCGCATGAAGCCGGTGGTTTACATCGACGGTGACCAGGGCACAACAGGCCTGCAGATCGTGCAGCGCCTGCAGGGCCGTGTCGGCATTGAACTGCGCACGCTGCCCGTGACGCAGCGCAAGGACGAGGCCGCGCGCCGGGCGGCGCTGAATGACTGTGACGTTGCCATCCTGTGCCTGCCTGATGCGGCAGCCCGTGAAGCCGAAAGCTGGGTGACCAACCCGCGCGTTCGCATCATCGACGCCAGCTCTGCCCACCGCACCGCGCCTGGTTGGGTCTATGGCTTTCCCGAACTGGACGGCGCACAGGCCGGGCGCATTGCGCAAGCCCGGCGCGTGACCAACCCGGGCTGCTACCCCACGGGTGCCATCGCACTGTTGCGTCCGCTGGTGACGGCCGGCCTGGTGCCGGCCGACTACCCACTGTCCATTCATGCCGTCAGCGGCTACAGCGGCATGGGGCGTGCGGGTGTGGACGTCTATGAAGGCGACAGCGCCACCGTGCCGCCGGCACTCCAGGTCTACGGGCTGGACCTGCGGCACAAGCATGTGCCCGAGATACAGCAGTACGCCGGCCTGCTGGCCCGGCCCGTTTTTGTGCCTGCCTACGCAGCCTTCCGCCAGGGCATTGTGCTGACGATGGCGTTGCACCTGCGCCTGTGCCCGGTGGGCGTGACCGCAGCCCGGCTGCAAGCGGCGCTGGTCGCGCACTATGCCGGCCAGCCCCATGTGCGGGTCATGCCGCTGTCGCATGAGGCGGGCGGTCCGCGCCTGAATGCCCAGGCGCTGAACGGCACCAACGACCTGCAGCTCACCGTGGCCACGAACGACAACGCGGCGCAGGTGGTGCTGGCGGCCGTGTTTGACAACCTGGGCAAGGGCGCCTCGGGCGCGGCGGTGCAGAACCTGGAGTTGATGCTGGGTCTGTAGGTCCGCAGGGGAGAGGGGCTTGCCCGTTCTGCGCTAGCGGCGCCGCAAGCCCAGCACCATCACGGCCCCGACCACCAGCAGGGCCCCGGCCACCTGTACCGGCGCAATGGCCTGGCCCAGCACGGCCCAGGCCAGCACCAGTGCAAACACGGGCTCCACGTTCATGATGGCGCTGTTGCCCACCACGCCCAGGCGCGGCAGCACGGTGAACATGATGGTGAAGGCCGTGCCGTACAGGAATGTGAGCGCGGCCAGGCCGCCCCAGCCGGCGGGCGCCGTGGGCAGATGAAAGCCGCCCTGCAAGCCGACCGTGGCCAGCGCCACCAGGCCGGCCACGGCCATGGTGGTGGCAGTGCGCACGCGGCCGTCCAGGTCGCCGGCCTCATGCTGGGTGAGCACCAGCGCCAGGCCAAAGGTGCCTGCGGCCGCCAGCGCGAAAGCCACGCCGGCGCCGATGCGCCCCCACTGGCCCGCTGCGCCCAGCCCGGAGGCCGCGCCCAATACGTCCAGCGCCAGCGCCAGGCCCAGCAGGATCACCGGCATGGCAATGAGCATGGCGCGCTCGGGCCGCTGGCGGTACACCACCCAGGACCACAGCGCCGTCCAGATCGGGTAGGTGTTGAAGGCCAGCAGTGCCAGCGCCACCGGCAGCCGCGCCACGGCCGAGTAAAGGCAAAGGCTTTGCACGCCGATCAGCAGGCCGATCACAGGCAGCATGCGCTTGTGGCGCGCGGTGAACACTACGCGCACGCCCTGCACCGCCAGGATGGCCACGATCACCAGCGCCGTGACGGCGCTGCGGAACACCACGGCGGTGGCCACATCGGCCCCGTTGTTGAAGGCAATACGCGCGGCCACATGGTTGGCCCCCATCATCAGGGCGATGAGCAGCAGCGTGGCGAAGGCAGTGGCGCTGAGCGCGCGGGTGGGGGTGGGCATCAGGACAGGGTGGAGAGATGGACTTGCGCTGCCTTGGCGAGTTTGTCGTCGAAAGTGGCGAGCGGGCACTGAAGCTCGGCTGCCAGCCAGAGGTAGCTGGCGTCGTAGGCCGACAGGTTGTACTGCAGCGCCAGCGCCGCCACGGCCTGAACATCCATGCGGTGCAAGGTGATGTCCAGCCGCGCGGCCTCGGCCAGGCCGCTCGCCGCATGGCCTTCGCCACGGCCTTGCTTCTTGATGGCGACGCTGGCGATTTCGGCTTGCAGCACGTTGGGCGCATGCAGCGAGTGGCCCTGCAGCCGTTCGAGCGCCTGCGCACGCCATTCCTCGTTGAACACGAGGCCGGCCAAGGTGCTGCAGTCCACAACTAGAGGGGGCAGTGGCAGATACCGCGGGGGCGGCTCGGCCACATAGAGCGTGGGGGAGTCGCTGCTCATCGGTTGTCCCGGTCCTCGCGGATCAGGTCAATGCTGGACACTTGGTCCTTGATCGGTTCGGGAAAGCGCATCTTCAGCTCAGCCGCGATCTGGTCGACGCTCTTCCAGCCCTGCCGCACGATGGGAAAGCCCTGTTTGTCATAACCAGTGATGCGCGGCCTGCCAGGGTCGCCGGAGAGTGGCGCACCGGTGTCCAGTGCGGCCTGTTCGATGATGGCCATGAGCTCACCCTGCAGCGAACGGTGGTTGCGGGCGGCGCGCCGGCGCAAGGCTTCGGCCAGGTCCTCGGGCACTTCTTTGATCGACAAATTGGGCATGATTAACCTCCAATATGGCTCCATATTGGAGGCGTTCGATGTCTTTGTCAATACAAATTGCGTACTTTGGCATGCAGTCTGCTCAATCCCAGCAGCGCATCCGTGAACGGCGTGGGCACGCCGGTCAGGCCGCCCAGCTCCTTCACCACGGTCACCAGCGCGTCCAGCTCCACGGCACGGCCGGCTTCCACGTCCTGCAGCATGGAGGTTTTGAACGCACCCAGCTTGAGCGTCATCTGGTGCCGGTCTTCAGGTTGCTGGTCGATCGGG
>CAZUJD010000080.1:0-324 GCA_964620025.1 uncultured Ramlibacter sp.
CTCTCGCACATGGCCGAGGAGTTGCGCCAGTCCGTGGCGCGGTTCAAGATCACCTGATGACCAGCCAAGCGACAGGGCCCCGCTCCGGAGTCGACACACAGATGCAAACACCAACCATGCCCGCCGCGGATACCGACATGAGTGCCAACGACCTGGGCCCGCTGGCCTGGGTGCTTGATGAGCTGCGCAAGTCGCTGGACACCGCCGCAAGCGCACTGCGGCGGTTTGTGCGTGATGCCGATGCCGCCCGTGGTTCCGACATGGCGTCGGTGGACGCCGGCCAGCTGAGGATTGCGCGCCAGCACCTGCACCAGGCTGTCGGGG
>CAZUJD010000080.1:334-11455 GCA_964620025.1 uncultured Ramlibacter sp.
CGAGATGGTGGGCCTGGGCGCACCGGCCCACATGCTGCGGGCCATGGAATCGGCGGCGCAGAAGTTTGTGGAGCGTCCCGACCTGTGCAGTGAAGCTTCCGCGGCCAAGATCGAGCGTGCGGGTTTTGCGCTGACCGATTACCTGGAGGCCGTACTGCTGGGCAAGGCCGTGTCTGCCGTGGCCCTGTTCCCTCAGTATCGTGATGTGCAGGAGCTGGCCGGCGCGGACCGCGTCCACCCGGCCGACCTCTGGACGTTTGACTGGCGCTGGCTGGACCCGCAGGTGGAACTGACCCAGGAAGCATTGCCCTATGACGCTGCGGTGCGGTCGCGCATGGATCAGGCGGTGCTCAAGGTCGTCAAGGCCGCCGATCCCAAGGCAGCCCATATCCTGCTGAACACCAGCCTTGGGCTGGCTGCGGCGCAAACGGCACGCCAGCCGCGCATATTCTGGAAGATCTGCGCAGCCTATTTCGAGGCCATGGCCCACGAGCTGCTGCCTGCGGAGCTGTATGTCAAACGCGCGGCTTCACGCGTGCTGCAGCAGTACGCCATGCTGGCCAAAGGCGACATGGGGGTTTCTGACCGGCTGGCCCAGGATCTTTTGTTCTTCTGTGCCCAGGCGGTACCGGCCTTGCCTTCGGACACACCGGCCCTGACGGCTGTGCGAATGGCGTGGAATCTGGGCCGGTTCTCGACGGTGGATTACCAGACACCGCAATTCGGCCGCTTTGACCCGATGCTGCTGGCGCAGGCGCGCAAACGCATCACGGCCGCCAAGGAAAACTGGTCTGCGCTGTCGGGCGGTGACCTCAACAAGCTGAAAGGGGTTGCCGACCAGTTCAACCTGGTGTCGGACTCCCTGACCCGGTTGCACCCGGGCAGTGAGCCGCTGGCGCAGGCCCTGGGCCGTGCGATCGAGGGTACCGTGCGCTCCGCCCAGGCGCCCAGCACCGAGCTGGCCATGGAGGTTGCCACTGCGATCCTTTATCTGGAAGCCGCTTTCGAGGACCTGGATCCCTCAGACACCGAACTGGCGACGCGAACCTTGCGTCTGGCTCAGCGTCTGGATCATGTGGGTCGTGGCGGGCAGGCGGAAGCGCTCGAGCCGTGGATGGAGGAACTGTACCGGCGAGTCAGCGACCGCCAGACCATGGGCAGCGTGGTGGGCGAACTGCGTTCCACGCTCACCGAACTGGAAAAGCTGCTGGACCAGTTTTTCCGTGACCCCAAGGAAAAGGGGCCCCTGCGCGATGCACCGGGCCATCTGGCGCAGATGCGCGGTGTGCTGTCGGTGCTCGGCCTGGACCAGGCCTCCCAGGCTGTTTCCCGCATGCGTGAAAGCGTCGAGCAAATCCTGGTCACGGAAATTGACGAGGCGCGCGCAAGAGCTGCAGGCACCTTTGACAAGCTGGGCAACAACCTGGGTGCGCTGGGCTTCCTGATCGACATGTTGAACTACCAGCCGGCGCTGGCCAAGAAGCTGTTTGTCTATGACGACGAGCTGGGCGAGCTGAAGCCACTGATGGGCCGATCGGCAGAAGCGCCACCAGAAGAACCCGTCGAGCCGGATACCGACCAGCCTCTGTCGCAAAAAGTCCTGTCAGTGGTACAAGACGCGGGCGGAGGGGCGACGGATGTTGACCTGACATCGCGACTGGACACCATTGCCACTCAGGCCGTGCTGGCCGAACAGCCTGCGCTGGCCCATTCGGCGCGTGAAGCGGCTGCGGCCGTCACGGCCCATGATGCCGGTGCAGCGACTGCCGCGCTGCATAACCTGGCAGCGGCCGTTCAGGCTCCGCCGGCGCAACCGGTGGCTGCGCCGTCCGGCGGCGACGATTTCGAAGAAGATGACCTGCGTGACATCTTCCTGGAGGAAGCCCGCGAAGTCGTGCAGAACGGCCTGGCTGCCGTCGCATCGCTGGCAGCTGATCCTTCCAGTACCGGCGAGCTCACCACGTTGAGGCGCGCGTTCCACACGCTCAAGGGCAGCTCGCGCATGGTGGGCTTGAGCGAGTTTGGTGAAGCGGCCTGGGCCATGGAGCAGTTGCTCAATACCTGGCTGGCCGACCAGAAGCCAGCCACGGACGACCTGCGCAACCTGGCCGGTGATGCCATGCAGCGTTTTGACCGCTGGGTGGAAGACATTGCTGCCGGCTCCGATGCACACTGGAAAGCATCAGTATTCAGGGCCTCGGCCGAAGCCCTGCGGACCGAAGGCCGGTTTGTGCCGCTGGCGGTTGAAACTGCAGCCCAGAAGGTACCCTCACCGCAACCGACTCCAGAGCCGGTGGCAGTTGCCATGCCTCAGCCGGTTGTGGACCTGCCCGAGTTGCAGGTTGAGCCTGTGTTCGAGCTGCCAGTGGAACCCGAGCCCGTAGCCGAGCCGCGACCTGAACCTGCGGCAGAAGCTGCGCCAGCGCCGCTGACCGACCAGGCTCTGTCTGACGCATTTGATTTTGATCTGGGTACGGCCGACATTGAAGTGGCCCAGGCTGCGCCAGTTGACGAACTGGCGCCGGACTTCGACTTCGACATGACAGCGTCGCCTGTGGCTGCGCCCGTGGTCCCCGCCCCCGCAGCCCCTGCCATGGAACCTCCAGCGATGGCCATGGAAATCGACGGGATTGATTTCGACAGCTTGTCCGCTGTCTCGGGGCTGGGTGAAGCTGCTCCGGCCGCCGCCGATCCGGCGCCGGTGGACGTACAGCCGGTTGCGGCCCTGCCCACCGTCGATCTGCAGACGCTCGACCTGCCCGACTTCGCTCCCGAACCGATGGCTGCGGCCCCCGCGATGGAGCCGTTGATGGCCTCGCTGGACGATTTCGACCTTCCCGACCTGACACTGGCACCGCAAAGTACAGCGACAGCAGCGCCGCAGGCCGCCTCCGAACCCGAGGTCACCCCGGAGCCGGAAGTGGCTCAGGCCATGGACGAGCAGGTCAAGGTCATTGGAGCGCTGCGCATCGGCATCCCTCTGTACAACGTGTACCTGAACGAGGCCGATGAATGGTCGCGCCGACTGCTGACCGAAGTGACCGAATGGGCACTGGAGCTCAATCAGCCGGTGGCCGATTCCACGGTGGGTCTGGCCCATGCCCTGGCCGGCAGCTCTGCGACGGTGGGTTTTCACGCGCTCTCCGACATGGCGCGCGCGCTGGAAAGCGCGCTCATGCAGGCCCAGCCGCAGTCGCGAGGCCTGCCCGAACAGGCCCAGGTTTTCACCGCGGCGGCAGAAGACATCCGCCGCCTGCTGCACCAGTTTGCAGCCGGCTTCCTGAAGGATCCGGACGCCCACGTGCTGGAAGCGTTGCACAACGTCCGGAACCTGGACATCCCGCCCGAACTGCTGGAGACCCCCGAGCCGCCAGCTCTGGAGGAGACGTCGCCCGACGTGTTCGACGTGCCGGACTTCTCCATGACCGCCGCACTCGCGGGCGCCGCCGTGACAGACAAGCCGGTGCCCGTGCCGCCAGCGCCTGCCGAACCCGTGATGGCAGTCCAGCCCGAGCCGCAGGCCGTGCCGGAGCCGGTTGCCGTGCCGGAACCTGCTGCGGTGGCGTTCAGCCTGCCAGAAGTGCCAGAAGTGCCTGATGTGCCCCCAGCGGCCGTGGCCCAGCCGCTGGCATTGGTCCAACCCATGGGTGCGCCGTCACTGGACGACGACGAAGACGACATCGACCTGGCCGATGCGATTGATCCCGACCTGTTCCCGATCTTCGAGGAAGAGGCCATCGAACTGATGCCCCAGTTGGGTGGTGCCCTGCGCCAGTGGTCTGCGCGGCCCGACAACCGTGGCGCCCGCGACGAAGTGCTGCGTGCCCTGCACACGCTCAAGGGCAGCGCGCGCCTGGCCGGCGCCCTGCGCTTGGGCGAATTGGCCCACCGCATGGAATCGGAGATCGAGCAATTTGGCTCTGACGCAACCGTGCAGACGAGCGACCTGGAGCCCTTGCTTCATCGCTTTGACAACCTGCAGGCCAACTTTGATGCCTTGCGCGCGACCGGTGGTGAGCCCGCGCCCGCGCAACCGGCCGCACAGCCACTGCAACCTGCAGCAGACGACACCTCGGGCGCGGCTGCCCCCGCACCTGATGCCACCGCTTCGCCACAGCGTGCGCTGGCCCGGCCGGCCACCAATGCCCTGGCGCCGCTGCGTGCCGCGTCCAACCAGGCCGTTCGCGTGCGGTCGCAGCTGCTGGACCGGCTGGTCAATCAGGCCGGCGAGGTGATGATCACGCGCTCGCGTCTGGAAGCCGAGCTCAACCAGCTGCGCAGCTCGCTCAACGACCTGACGGGCAACCTGGACAGGTTGCGTTCGCAGCTGCGAGACATCGAACTGCAGGCGGAATCGCAGATGCAGTCGCGACTGGCGCAGGCCAAGGACACGGCAGCCGGCTTTGACCCGCTGGAGTTCGACCGCTTCACGCGCGTGCAGGAACTCACGCGCATGATGGCCGAGTCGGTGAACGACGTGGCCACGGTGCAGCGCAACCTGCAGCGCACCGTGGAAGCCACCGAGGACGACCTGATCGCCCAGGCCCGCCAGACCCGGGAACTGCAGCGCGACCTGCTGCGAACGCGTATGGTGGAATTCGAAGGCATCTCCGACCGCCTGTACCGCGTGATCCGGCTGGCCTCCAAGGAGACCGGCAAGCAGGTCAAGCTGGACATTACCGGCGGCTCCATTGAAATGGACCGTGGCGTGCTGGACCGCATGACGCCGGCCTTTGAACACCTGCTGCGCAACTGCGTGGCCCACGGCATCGAAAGCCCCGAGGCCCGGGCTGCTGCTGGCAAGGATGCTGCGGGCACCATCCTGATCAGCCTGCACCAGGAAGGCAATGACGTGTCGGTGGAATTCCGTGATGACGGTGCCGGCCTGAACCTGCCGCGCATCCGGGAAAAGGCCTTGCAACAGGGCCTGATCAGTGCCGATCAGCCGGTGAGCGACGCTGACGCGGCCAACCTGATCTTCATGCCCGGTTTCTCGACAGCCGCGCAGGTGACCGAACTGGCCGGACGCGGGATCGGCATGGACGTGGTGCGTTCCGAGGTGAACGCGCTGGGCGGTCGCATCGAAACCTCCACCGAGGCCGGCAAGGGTACCAACTTCAAGCTGGTGCTGCCGCTGACCACCGCAGTGACGCAGGTGGTGATGTTGCGCACCGGCAGCCTGTCCATTGGCGTGCCAGCCAACGTGGTGGAAATCGTGCGCCGCGCAACCGCGGCCGAACTCCAGCAGGCCTACAACAGTGGCACCTTTGAGGTGGCCGGCGAGCAGTTGCCGTTCTACTGGTCGGGCGCGCTGCTGCAATCTTCCGCACGCAGCAACGAGCCGCAGGGCAAGACCCTGCCGGTGGTGGTCTTCCGAAGCGCCGCACAGCGCATTGCCGTTCACGTGGATGAAGTGCTGGGCAACCAGGAAGTGGTGGTGAAGAACCTGGGGCCGCAACTGGCTCGCCTGCCGGGTCTGGCAGGCATGACCGTGCTGGCTTCGGGCGCTGTCGTGCTGATCTACAACCCCGTGGCGCTGAGCGCGGTATATGGCGATCAGGCCCGCAGCCTGAGCGCCGACCCGGCCCAACCCGAAGTCCTGGAGCAGCAGGCAGCAGGCGCAGATGCCGGCACGCCGGCTGCACCGGTGGCCGCGGTCATGCAGGCGCCGCCGCAAATCCCGATGGTGCTGGTGGTGGACGATTCCATCACCGTGCGGCGCGTGACACAACGCCTGCTGGCACGTGAAGGCTATCGGGTATCGATGGCGGCCGACGGTCTGCAGGCGCTGGAGCGCCTGGCAGAAGAGCTGCCCACGGTGGTGCTGTCTGACATCGAGATGCCGCGCATGGACGGCTTTGACCTGGCGCGCAATATCCGTGCTGACGAGCGGTTGAAGCACCTGCCCATCATCATGATTACGTCGCGCATTGCTGAAAAGCACCGCGAACATGCGATGGAGCTGGGGGTGAACAACTACCTTGGCAAGCCCTATTCCGAAGAAGAACTGCTCAGCCTGGTTCGCCACTACTGCGGCCTGGAGGCTACAACCCACTGAACTGCTGATGCATCGGCGCGGCCTCTGCTGGCCGCGCAGTTCAGCTCTTTTTGACCACCGCGTAACGCAGCAGGGTCTTGTCCCGTGCCTCGTCGTGCATCACGATGGGTTCGGGGTAGTCTTTGCCCAGCGTAACACCCGCCGACAGCCGCTCCATGGATGAGGCTTTCCAGGGCGCATGAATGGTGGCGTCCGGCAGGCCGGCCAGCTGTGGCAGGTAACGCCTTATGAACTTGCCTTGCGCGTCAAACTTTTCGCTCTGGCTGACCGGGTTGAAGATGCGAAAGTAAGGCTGCGCATCACAACCGCTGGAGCTGGCCCACTGCCAGCCACCGTTGTTGGCAGACAGATCGAAGTCGTTGAGCTTCTGCGCAAAGTAAGCCTCGCCCCGTCTCCAGTCAATACCCAGGTCCTTGCACAGGAAACTGGCCACCACCATGCGCAGGCGGTTGTGCATGTAGCCCGTCTGGTTGATCTGTGCCATCGCGGCGTCCACCAGGGGATAGCCTGTGCGGCCCTGGCACCAGGCGTCAAACAGGTCATCGGCATGCCTGCCGTGCTCCCAGCGAATCCTGTCATATTCGGGCTTGAAGCTGCGCGACTGGCCGTCCGGGGCATCGGCCACATGGGGAAAGTTGGCCAGGATCTGGAAATAGAAGTCGCGCCAGATGAGCTCGCTCAGCCAGACCGCTGCGCCGGTGTCTCCGGCCTGGGTCAGCGCGTGGGCGCGCCCCGCCAGCACACGGATGGATACCGTGCCAAAACGCAGGTGTACGCCCAGATAGCTGGGGCCCTTGACGGCAGGAAAGTCACGTGACTGGCCGTACCGGTCGATCCGCTCGAGAAACTCATCGAACAGCGCAGCACCGCCGGTGATGCCAACCGGGATTTTCAGCTCGGCCAGGTTGGTACTCTCGAACCCGATTTCGGCCAATGACGGCACCGGCTTTTGCCAGGCCACTGGCCGGGGCGCCAGTGCGCGCAGGTACCTTTGAACCGGGTACGGCTTCAGGTAGAAGTCGTCCACTTTCCTGAGCCAGGCATTTTTGTAGGGCGTGAATACGGCGTACGGTTTGCCCATCTGCGTCAGTACTTCGTCACGCTCGAAAATGACCTGGTCCTTGGCAGTGTGAAAGGCGATACCCGCGTCAGCCAGTGCACCGCGCACCCGGGCGTCGCGCGCGATGGCCAGGGGCTCGTAGTCGTGGTTGGCGAACACCGACTGCACGCCCAGGGCGTGTGCAATACGCGGAATTTCGGTGACCGCCGCTGCATGCAGCACGATCAGGCCAACCGCTGGATGGCCGCCATGCCGGCGCAATTCCTCGTCCAGCACCGCCAGTGATTCGCGAATGAACTCAACGCGCCGGTCCTCGCGGGGCAGGTTGTCAAGGATGGCGGTGTCGAACACGAAGACGCAGTGCACCTGGCGGCAACTGCGCAGTGCGTGGTACAGCGCAGCGTTGTCGTCCAGCCGCAGGTCGCGACGGAACCACATCAGGCCGGTGTCATAAGGGGCAGCCGGCGGCGTGCTGGAGTGCGGGGGTAAAATTGGCGGCATGTCTGCGGATTCTGCCCCCATCAACCTCACGCATCACTTCCTGATCGCGATGCCGGGGCTGGAAGACGAGGCTTTCGCCAACAGTGTGGTTTATTTGTGCGAGCACAGCGAACGTGGCGCGCTGGGTCTGGTGATCAACAAGCCCAGCGACATCAACCTCAAAAGCCTGTTTGACAAGGTCGAGCTGCCGTTGCGACGCGACGATCTTTCCCAAACGCCGGTGTTCCAGGGCGGTCCGGTTCAGACCGAGCGCGGATTTGTGCTGCACGAGCCCATTTTTGCGGGTGATGCGGCGCCCAACGAATCGGTATATGCCTCCACCATGACCATTCCTGGCGGGCTGGAAATGACCACCTCCAAAGACGTTCTGGAAGCCCTGTCCACCGGTGCCGGGCCGCGCAAGGTGCTGGTGTCGCTGGGTTATTCGGCCTGGGGCGAGGGCCAGCTGGAATCCGAGCTGGCCGAAAACAGCTGGTTGACCGTGGGGGCGGACATTTCCGTGATCTTCGACACGCCGGTGGATCAGCGTTATGCCCGCGCCCTGAAGCTGCTGGGCCTGGAAGCCTGGATGCTTTCGCCCGACGCGGGGCACGCGTGATGGACGCAGCCGCCGTGGCCGACGTCCCCCCTCATATCCAAACCTTTCTTGCTTTTGACTTCGGCCTGAAGCGCACCGGCGTGGCCAGCGGCAACCGGGTGCTGGGCCATGCGCAGCCGCGCGGCACGCTCAAGGCAGAAGGCGATGCGCGCTGGCCGCTCATCCAGAAAAGCATTGCCGAATGGCAGCCCGATGCGCTGGTGGTGGGCGTGCCGTTCCATCCCGACGGCGCTGACCATGACAATACGCTGCGTGCGCGCAAATTCGCGCGGCAGTTGCGCGGCCGATTCGGTTTGCCGGTGTTTGAGGTGGACGAGCGTTACACCACCACCGAGGCCCTGCAGGCCGGCGCCAGGGACGCCGACGCCGCCGCCGCTGCGATCATTCTTGACCAGTTTTTGAGGAGCCTATCATGACCAGTCTCGTGCTAGATGCCGAGGCCCTGTACCGCGAACTGCTGCGCGGGGTGCAACCCATGCGTGCGGCCCACGATGCCCGGCTGGTGGGCATCACCTCCGGCGGCGCCTGGCTGGCCGAGCGGCTTCAGAAGGACCTGGGGCTGGCCGGCAACGCCGGGGTCATCTCATCGGCCATGCACCGCGACGATTTCTCCCAACGCGGCCTGGCCGCTGCCGCGCAGCAGACGCAGCTGGACTTCGACGTGAACGGCACGCACGTGATCCTGCTGGACGATGTGCTGTACACCGGGCGCACCATCCGCGCGGTGCTGAACGAGCTGTTTGATTACGGCCGTCCGGCCAGCGTGCAGCTGGCGGTGCTGGTGGACCGGGGCGGGCGCGAGCTTCCGGTGCAGGCCGACTATGCCGCCGCGCGTGTGGCCTTGCCGGCGGCGCAGCAGCTGGCGCTGGCGCGCGACGAAGCGGGCCGCTTCAGCTTCAAGGTGGAAGGCATCTGACCATGCTCTACAAACGCAACCCCCAACTCAACAAGAACGGCGAACTCATCCACCTGCTGTCCATCGAAGGGCTGCCCAGGGACATCGTCACCCACATCCTGGACACGGCGGCCAACTTCGTCAGCGTCAATGACCGCGAAGTCAAGAAGGTACCGCTGCTGCGCGGCAAGAGCGTGTTCAACCTGTTCTTTGAAAACAGCACCCGCACCCGCACCACGTTCGAGATCGCGGCCACGCGCCTGTCGGCCGACGTGATCAACCTGGACATCGCACGCAGCTCGGCCAGCAAGGGTGAGTCCCTGCTGGACACCATTGCCAACCTGTCGGCCATGGCGGCCGACCTGTTTGTCGTGCGCCACAGCGAAAGCGGCGCGCCCTACCTGATCGCGCAGCACGTGGCTCCGCACGTGCATGTGATCAACGCCGGTGACGGCCGCCACGCTCACCCCACCCAGGGCCTGCTGGACATGTACACCATCCGGCACTACAAGAAGGATTTTTCCAATCTCACCGTCGCCATCGTGGGCGACGTGCTGCATTCGCGCGTGGCCCGCTCCGACATCCATGCGCTAACCACGCTGGGCTGCGCCGAGGTGCGCGTGGTGGGCCCCAAGACGCTGGTGCCGACAGACATGGCACAAATGGGCGTGCGTGTCTGCCACACGCTGGAAGAAGGCATCAAGGGGTGCGACGTGGTGATCATGCTGCGCCTGCAGAACGAACGCATGAGCGGTGCGTTGCTGCCCAGCAGCCAGGAGTTCTTCAAGAGCTTTGGCCTGACGCCCGAGAAGCTCACTCTGGCCAAGCCGGATGCCATCGTCATGCACCCCGGCCCCATCAACCGCGGCGTGGAGATCGACTCCGCCGTGGTGGATGGCAAGCAAAGCGTCATCCTGCCGCAGGTCACCTTCGGCATCGCGGTGCGCATGGCCGTCATGGGCATCGTTGCAGGAAACGAAGCATGAAGATCCTCATCAAGAATGGCCGCGTGATCGACCCGGCCAGCAACTACGACCAGATCGCTGATGTGGCGATTGCGGCGGGCCGCATCATCGCCATCGGCAAGGTGGCTGGCGAGTTCACACCCAACAAGACCCTGGACGCCACTGGCTGCATCGTGGCGCCAGGCCTGGTGGACCTGGCGGCACGCCTGCGTGAACCCGGGCACGAGCATGAAGGCATGCTGGAAAGCGAAATGGCCGCCGCCGTGGCCGGTGGCGTGACCAGTCTGGTCTGTCCGCCCGATACCGATCCGGTGCTGGACGAACCCGGCCTGGTGGAAATGCTCAAATTCCGCGCCGAGAAACTGCACCAGGCCCGTGTGTTCCCTCTGGGTGCGCTCACGCGCAGCCTGCAGGGCGAGATCCTCACCGAAATGGCCGAACTGACCGAAGCGGGCTGCGTGGGTTTCAGCCAGGCCGAAGTGCCCCTGGCCAATACCCAGGTGCTGCAACGTGCGCTGCAATACGCCAGCACTTATGGCTATACCGTGTGGCTGCGTCCCCAGGAGCTGTGGCTGGGCAAGGGCGTGGCCGCTAGCGGCGCACTGGCCACGCGGCTGGGCCTGAGCGGCGTGCCGGTGGCCGCCGAGACCATCGCGCTGTTTCCGCACCTGGACGTGGCGCACAACATAGGCGTTGGCATCCACCATCCTCGAGCTGATGCGCGCGACCGGCGCGCGCGTGCACCTGTGCCGCATCAGCAGCGCCAAGGGCGTGGACCTGGTGCGCCAGGCCAAGGACGAAGGCTTGCCGGTGAGCTGCGACATCAGCATCAACTCGCTGCACCTTACTGATGCCGACATCGGCTACTTTGACAGCCGCATGCGGCTGAACCCGCCGCTGCGCCAGCAGCGTGACCGTGACGCCCTGCGCGAAGGCCTGGCCGACGGCACCATCGACGCGCTGGCCAGCGACCATACGCCGGTGGACGAAGACGCCAAAACCCTGCCGTTTGCCGAGGCCGAACCCGGCGCCACCGGGCTGGAG
>CAZUJD010000081.1:0-4627 GCA_964620025.1 uncultured Ramlibacter sp.
CCTAAAACATCGCGCGGTTTCGTGAGCTGGAGTCGGACAAGGTCATCGAAGCCGCCCGCTGCGCCGGCCTGCACGACATGATCCTGCGCTTTCCCAAGGGCTACGACACGCCAATTGGTGAAGCCGGCAACCTGCTGTCAGGCGGCCAGCGCCAGCGCATAGGCCTGGCGCGCGCTGTCTATGGCGATCCGGTGCTCATCATCCTGGATGAGCCCAACGCCAACCTGGACGATGCCGGCGAAGCTGCGCTGACACGGACGGTCCAGGATCTCAAGGAAAAGGGCCGCACGGTCATTCTGATCACACACCGGCCCGGCGCCATCGCCGCTGCCGACCGGCTGGTTCTGCTGCGTGACGGCCAGATCCAGTTGCAGGGCACACGAGATGAGGTGCTGACCGCGCTTCGGCCGCGCAATGACGCTGCGGCTGCCGACCTGGCATCTCCATCCGCCTGAGCCAACCCACTCCATCGAATCATTTTTTCGCAAAGCCGAGTCCAACATGGCCAATATCGAACTCACCAAACAGACTGCCGCAAGGAATCAAGCCACTGGCGCGGGCGGAGATCCCGACAATTCGGCGTCGTCAGGGCACAAAAGCCGGGCTGGACGAATCGGCTGGTGGGCGCTGGGCGTTGGCCTGGGCGTATTCCTGCTCTGGGCTGCCTTTGCACCACTGGATGAGGGTGTCCCTGCCCAGGGCATCGTCTCCATTGATACCAAGCGCAAGGCCGTCCAGCATCTGACAGGCGGCATCGTCAAGGAAGTACTGGTGACCGAGGGCAGCCGGGTAACCGAGGGCCAGCTGCTGGCCAGACTGGATGACGCGGCAGCCAAAGCCAACTACGAAAGCGTGCGTCAGCGCTACCTTGGCCTGCGCGCCATGCAGGCACGCCTGCTGGCTGAGCAAGCCGGCCAGACGGCTATCAGCTACCACCCGGACCTGCAGGCGGCCAGCCAGGACCCCCTGATCCGTCAGCAGATGCTCACGCAGGAACAGCTGCTGCAATCTCGCCGGGGCGCCTTGCGCGCCGACCTGCAATCGATCGAGGAAAGCATCCGCGGTACCGAAGCGCTGATCCAGTCCTACAACGGCATCATCGGCAATCGCCGCAGCCAGCTGGCGCTCCTGACCGAAGAGCTGAACAACACACGGAGCCTGGTCAAAGACGGCTATGCACCGCGCAACCGTCAACTGGAGCTGGAGCGCCAGGTCGCCGAATCGAATGCCTCGGTCGCAGAGCTGTTGGGCAATACGACGCGCGCTCGCCAGAACATTGCCGAACTGCGCCAGCGTGCGATCGTGCGGCAGCAGGAATACCGCAAGGAAGTCGAATCACAGCTGGCTGACGTGAGTCGCGAAGTGATCGGTGATGCCGAGCGGTTCCGCGCCCTGAAGGACGACCTGGGCCGAACCGAGATCAAGTCTCCGGCTGCCGGCCAGGTCGTGGGCCTGGTGGTGCAGACCGTGGGTGGCGTGATCGGCGCCGGCCAGAAACTGATGGATATCGTCCCCGACAACGAACTCCTGATGCTCGAGACGCAGGTGTCACCCCACATGATCGACCGCGTGCGCGCAGGCATGCCCGTGGATGTGCGGTTCACCGCCTTCGCCCATTCACCGCAGCTGGTCGTGGACGGCAAGGTCGTATCTGTATCGGGTGATCTGCTGAGCGACCCCAACCTTCACACCAGCTATTACCTGGCACGGGTCGCCGTCACGCCCGAGGGACTCAAGCACCTGGGCAAACGGCAAATGCAGCCGGGCATGCCGGTCGAGGTGGTTTTCAGGACCGGCGAGCGCTCGTTGCTCACCTACATGCTGCACCCGCTGACCAAGCGCATGGCGGCATCCATGAAAGAGGAATAACGCCATGAATGCCTCACACAAGTGCCGAACGGGCGCTCGGGCGATTGTGCTGGCAGCCGCCATGGCCTGTCTGCCCGCCTGGGCTCTGGACCTGTCCCAGGCCTACCAGGCTGCGCTGGAACAGGACGCGTCGCTGCGGGCCGTACGTGCCGCCACCGACGCAAAACGGGAAAGATTGCCCCAGGCGCGTGCCCAGCTGCTGCCCAACCTGTCCGCCAGCGCCTCGCGCAACCAGAACCGGCTGGAACGCACCACGCCCAACTTTCTGGGCGAAGCCGTGACCACGCAGGAGCGCTACGGCAGCAGCAGCGAATCACTGACGTTGCGTCAACCGCTGTTTCGCAAACTCCAGATGGCAGACTACCGGCAAGCGCAGGCCCAGGTGGATGACGCCAATGCCGTGCTCGAAAAGGAACTGCAGAACCTCGCCGTACGGGTCAGTACAGCGTACTTTGAAGCCCTTCTGGCCGAAGAACAGCTGGCACTTGTGCTGGCACAAAAGCTCGCCTATGCCACCCAGCTGGACGCGGCGCGCAAGCGCTTTGCCGGTGGCGCCGGTACCCGCACAGACGTTGACGAAGCACAGGCCGCGCTCGACCTGAATTTCGCCCAGGAACTGGAAGCCCGCCAGAACATGGACTACACCCGGCGCCAGTTGCAGACTCTGACCAACCAGCCGGTGGACAAACTGGCACCGCTGGATGCAGCCAAACTGCGACTGGTACAGCCGGCCCCCGCTCGCGTCGAAGACTGGACAGAGCGGGCTGAACTGAGCAGCCCGGAAATCCAGTCACTCAAGGCCCAGGTCGAGGCCGCGCGACAGGAAGTCGAAAAGGCCAGGGCCGGCCACTACCCCACGCTGGACGCCATCGCACAATGGTCGCGCAGCAACAGCGAAAACGTGAACAGCGTGAACACCCGCTACACCAACAGGTCCGTCGGGGTTCAACTCAACGTGCCGCTGTATTCCGGCGGCTATGTGAACTCCACCGTACGTCAGGCCCTCGCCGACCAGGAACGGGCCGAGCAGGCCCTTGAAGCCACGCGCCGCGACCTGGGTGTCCGTGTACACCGCGAATATCGTGGCGTGACCGAAGGCGTCCTGCGGGTTCGTGCACTGGAGCAGGCTGTCCGTTCGGCCGAACAGGTGGTCATTTCCAACCGTCGCTCGTTCGAAGCAGGCAGCCGGACGCTGGTGGACACACTCAATGCCGAGCAGCAAAAGGTATCCGCCCAGCGCGACCTGGCACAGGCGCGCTACATGTATCTGGTGTCGCGCGTCAAACTCCAGGCACTTGCGGGCGGCCCCAAGACTGAAGTGATCGACGAAGTCAACGGCTGGCTCAAGCCCTGAGCCAGCCACTCCGATACGCCTTTCGTGGCGTCAGAAATGGATCCCGCGCATCATCTGCTGCATCGCCACCGCCTCGGCCGACAACTGCGGCTTGGCCGATTTGTCCCCTTTGGCGGCAGATGAATCCGGGAACATCCGGAAGCTCGTGTTCATCACGATCTGCATGATGCGCGGGAACAGCGCATGCAGCACCTGCCCCGCAATCCCCAGGCGCGTGGCAATGCGCACATTCTTGTAGATGCAGGCGCCGGCCACCATGTCGGCCGCTTCCTCGGGGCTCAGCGTGGGCACGTTCTTGTAGATATTGGTTGGCGCAATCATCGGCGTGCGCACCAGCGGCATGTTGATCGTGGTGAAACTGATGCCCTGGTCGGCATACTCGCTGGACGCGCAACGCGTCCAGGCGTCCAGCGCCGCCTTGGAGGCAACGTAGGCGGAAAAACGCGGCGCATTGGTCAGCACGCCGATCGAGCTGATGTTGACCACGTGTCCCTTTTTCTTCGCGGTCATGGTGGGCAGCAAGCCCATGGTAATGCGCAGGCAGCCAAAGTAATTCAGCTGCATGGTGCGCTCGAAGTCGTGAAAACGGTCGTAGCTGTTTTCAATGGCACGGCGGATGGACCGGCCCGCGTTGTTGATCAGGAAGTCCACGCCACCATGGTTGTCGATCAGCAGCTTGACGAAGCGGTCACAGTCGGCCATGTCGGCAATGTCAGCCGGGTAACAGACAAAACTGTAGCCCTTGGCCTTGGCTTCCTTCTGCGCCTCGTCCAGCTTGTCCTGGTCGCGGCCGCAGATGATGGTGATGGCCCCGGCTTCGGCAAACTTGTGGGCCGATGCCAGACCGATACCCGAGGAGCCACCGGTGATCAGCACCACCTTGCCCTGCACCGTGCCGCGCAGTGTGCGGTCGATGAACAGGTCGGGGTCCAGGTGGCGCTCCCAGTAGTCCCACAGGCGCCAGGCGTAGTCCTTCAGGTGCGGGCACTCAATGCCCGACCCCTTGAGCATGGCATCCAGCTCACGCCGGTCAAACCTCGTGGGATAGTTGACAAAGGTCAGCATGTCCTCCGGGATGCGCAGGTCGGCCATGATGGCCTGCTTGACCCGTCGTACCGGCTTGATGGACATCAGTGTCTTGGTCACGCTCTTGGGGATGAAGCCCAGCAGCGCGGCATTGACAAACAGGTTCATCTTGGGCGCGTGGCCCGCCTTGCTGAAGATGTCCAGCACGTCGCCCACGCGGTAGCCTTCGCTGTCCACCAGATGGAAGCACTTTTTGCCAATGGCCGGCTTGTGGCTGATGAAGTCCAGGCAGTCCACCACGAAGTCCACCGGCACAATGTTTACCCGGCCGCCTTCCAGGCCCACCATGGGCATCCAGGGCGGCAGCAGCTGGCGCGT
>CAZUJD010000081.1:4651-4943 GCA_964620025.1 uncultured Ramlibacter sp.
AGTAATAGGGGCCGTCGATCTTGTCCATCTCGCCGGTGCTGCTGTCGCCCACCACCATGGCGGGGCGGTATACCGTCCACGGCACTTTGGACAGCTCCTTGCGCACGATCTTTTCGCTCTCGTGCTTGGTCATGAAGTACGGGTGCTCGTAGTTCTCGGCCTCATCAAACATGTCTTCGCGGAACACGCCTTCATACAGGCCGGCCGCGGCAATCGACGACACATGGTGGAAGTGCCCGGCGTCTATGGCTTTGGCCAGATCCACGGTGTTGCGCGTGCCCTCGACGTTCAC
>CAZUJD010000081.1:4953-11225 GCA_964620025.1 uncultured Ramlibacter sp.
AGGTCGTACACCGCAGCCAGGTGGTAGAAATGGTCGATCTGGCCCTTGAGCTTCTTGATGTCGTCACTGGACACGCCGAGTTTCTTGGCTGTCAGATCGCCAAACACCGGCACGGCCTTGGCGGCACTGGCGCCCCAGTATTCGCGCAGGCCGGCGACCTTGCCTTCGCTTTCCTTTCGGATCAGGAAATGAACCACCGCGCCCTTGCGCTCCAGCAGTTTTTTGACGAGCCTTTTGCCAATGAAGCCGGTTGCACCGGTGACGAAATACTGCATGAAGACCTCCGGAATTGAACTGCGATTCTTGCTTAAAGCCAAACACCCCTCATTCAGCATAAACCCGTGTGGCAACTAGGGTTCAGCATCTAACGGTTTTAGGAGCCGGCATCTAGCCTTGGAACACTGCCTGCGCTTACAGTGCAGACATGCGCCGGATGCGACCTGGCGCAACCCGCAAACCACATGGAGCCCAGCATGGTCAAGAAAATGCAGAAATCCGCCGCCACCGGCGACAAGTCCGGCGCCCACCTGTCCGGCACCGTCAAGGAGTCCGCCCAGCAGATCTGGCTGGCCGGCCTGGGCGCCTTCTCCAAGGCCCAGGAAGAAGGCGGCAAGGTGTTTGAAACCCTGGTGAAAGAGGGCCTGAGCATCCAGCGCAAGACCCAGGCCGCCGCAGAGGAGAAGATTTCCGAGGCCACCAGCAAGATGGCCACCATGGCCACCGACATTTCGTCCAAGGCCTCCGGCCAGTGGGACAAGCTGGAAAACATCTTTGAAGACCGCGTGTCCAAGGCCCTGAACAAGCTGGGCGTGCCGTCTGCCAAGGACATTGACGTGCTGATCGCCCGCATTGACGAGCTCAACCGCAACGTGGCACGCCTGAGCGCCAACGCCAAGGCGGCGCCCGCTGCCACGAAGCCGGCTGCCAAGTCCGCCGCCAAGCCAGCCGCCAAGCGGGCACCCGCACGCAAGTCGGCATGACCATCCCGCAGCTTCGCACACAGGGCGCTTCGGCGCCCTTTTTTGCGTGCGCCAGTTTTGCTGCAACGCAGCAATCCAGATCGCTCCACCCTTCTACACTGGTCCCATGAGTTCATCGCGCAAAAAGCCCGCCCGCATCGCCCTGGCACTGGCCGGCGGTGGCCCGCTTGGCGCCATCTACGAGATCGGTGCACTGTGCGCACTCGACGAATCGCTGGACGGCATCCAGTTTGCGCATCTGGATCACTATGTTGGAGTCTCGGCGGGCGGTTTCATAGCCGCGGCCCTGGCCAATGGCATGACACCGCGTGAACTGTGCGCGTCATTCATTGAAAACGGTGCCCATACCTCCGACGTGTTCGATCCTGCGTGGCTCATGGTCCCCGCCTATGGTGAATTTGCCCGCCGCGCCATCATGGCCCCGGGCCTGGCGGCGTCGGCACTGTGGCGCTTTGCCCTCGGACGAAAATCGTTGACCGGCACGCTGGAGCGGCTGGGCCCGGGCCTGCCCACAGGCATCTTCTCCAGCGACGGTATCGACCGCGAACTGGCCCGCCTGTTCACGCGCGAAGGCCGCACCAACGACTTCCGCCAGCTTCGTACCAAGCTCACCCTGGTGGCCACGAATCTGGACAGCGGCGAGGCAGCCCCCTTTGGCAGACCGGGCTGGGACCATGTGCCGATCTCGCGCGCGGTCCAGGCCAGCGCTGCGCTGCCGGGCCTGTTCCCGCCTGTGGAGATCGATGACAACTACTACGTGGACGGCGCCCTCAAGAAAACCATGCACGCCTCGGTGGCAATGGACGACGGCATCGACCTGATGCTGTGCCTGAACCCGCTGGTGCCGTTCAACGCGACCGCACCGGACAGCGAACGCGTGATGCGCGGCGGCCTGTCGGCAGAGAAGCGCCGCATCCCGCGCATCGTGGACGGCGGCCTGCCGGCCGTGCTGAGCCAGACCTTCCGGTCCATGATCCATTCGCGCATGGAGCTGGGCATGAAGCACTATGAACGCACCTATCCGGGCACCGACATCCTGCTGATCGAGCCTGACCACCGTGATCCCGAGCTGTACCTGGCCAACACCTTCAGCTACGGCCAGCGCCGTTCGCTGGCGGAACACGCCTATCAGCAAACCCGTGCCATGCTGCGCTCGCGGCGCACCAGCCTTTCGGCACGGCTGGCCCGCCACGGCATCCGGCTGCGCGCAGATGTGCTGGATGACCCCAGGCGCCACCTGGTCACACCGGCTGGGGCGCCAACGCGACTGGGTCGTGCCCTTGCATCGCTGCAGGACGTGATGGACGATCTGGGCCATGTAGTGGCCCCGCCGGCGCGGCAGGCACGCTGACCCGCAGGAAGGCCAAGAGGACTCCATCATGGTGAAGAAGGCCCCCCGCCGCACCGCAGAACGCATCCTCGAAGTCACGCTGGATTTGTTCAACCGGTTCGGAGAACCCAATGTCTCCACGACACTGATCTCCGCCGAGCTGAACATCAGCCCGGGCAACCTGTACTACCACTATCCGGCGAAAGACGAGCTCATCAACAGCCTGTTTGACCGCTATGAGCGCGCACTGAGCGAGTTGCTGAACGCAAGCGACGGCGTGCGCGACGTGGAAGACGCCTGGTTTTTCATGCACACCTTGTTCGAACTGATCTGGCAGTACCGGTTCCTGTACCGTGACCTGAACGATCTGCTGTCGAAGAACCGCCGGCTGGAAACCCATTTCCAGTGGGTGCTGAAGAACAAGACTCGCTCAGTTCGCGCCATGCTGGATGGCATGAGCCGAAGCGGTGCTGTGAGCATTGATTCACGCGAGATCGAAGCCACAGCCACCAGCATGGTGGTGGTGCTGACCTACTGGCTGAGCTATGAATACGTGCGCGACCCGCGCCGGGCACTGGAGCCCGAAAGCGCCCAGCTGGCGCTGATGCGCGGCGCCCACCACGTGCTGAACCTGCTGGTGCCCTACCTGGAGCCCGGCCAGCGCATGCACCTGCTGGGGCTGGTCGGCGCCTACAACAATCCGGCTGAAAGCTGAGCACAAGGAGACACCATGGCCAAGTGGAACGTATTTCCCCATGCCGGCGACTACTCGTTCGACGCAGGCAGCGTGCGTCGCCAATGGTCACGCCTGCATGCCGGTGACGCCGAACCCTGCCCTGCGGATGCGGCCGTGCTGGAAGCCTGGGCGCTCTACCACAACGGGGAATTCCAGAAAGCTGCAGATGCGGGCCTCAAGGCTGGAGGCGCCGGCCTGACCGTCGCCAACAAGGCTGCCTGCACCTATGCGACCTACCTTGAAAACAAGGAAAAGGCCCGCCTGGACCTGTTCATGGAAGTCGCGACCCGAGCGCAGGAACAGGCGGTACAAGACCCGAAAAATCCGAACGCCTGGTACTTCCAGGCCTATGCACTGGGCCGCTACAGCCAGGGTATCAGCGTGGCCAAGGCGCTGGCCCAGGGTCTGGGCAGCCGGGTCAAGGATTCGCTGGAAAGGGCCATCCAGCTGCAGCCCCGGCATGCCGACGCCCATGTATCGCTGGGCGCCTTTCACGCCGAGGTCATTGACAAGGTGGGCTCGCTGATTGGCGGCATGACCTATGGCGCCAAGAAGGACGTTGGCCTGCGCATGTTCCAGGACGCGCTCAAGCTCAACCCGGGCTCAGCCATCGCCATGATCGAATACGCCAACGGGCTGGTCATGCTCGAGGGAGAAAAGGGCATGAAGGAAGCCACGCGCCTGTACGAACAGGCCGCTGCCGCCAAGCCGCTGGACGCCACCGAGCGGCTGGATGTGGAGCTCGCATGCACCCAGCTGGCTGACTGACCCGCGACCAGGGCCCGTCAAGGCGCGCTGGCCGGGCGGGTTACTCGCCCCAGGGAAGCATCAACGTGACCAGCGAGAGTTTGGCAAATTCAGGCTCGAACTCGTCAATGATCTTTTGCGGATCCGGGCACAGGGCGGTGTCCGTGATCACCCCAAACTGCACACCGCCGCCATAGCTCAGGATGGATACGCCCAGACCGATATCACCGGACTGCGGCACCCAGAACATGCTCTGCTCGAGCGTCGATCCCAGGAACTTGAGCTTTTCGCGCGGGCCGGGCACATTGGTCATGACCGCAGTGGTCTTCTTGCCGAACAGGTTGAGCATCGCCTCCTGCGCCGGCTTGATCAGCAGGCCGGCCACCGCCAGCAGGCCGAACGCCAGCAACGGCTGGGTGCTGCCTTTCAATGCGTTCATGCGCCGGCGCACCTCGTACACCCGCTCGATCGGGTTTTCCACGCCGATCGGCAGCACCAGCGGCACCAGGCCAAACCGGTTGCCCAGCTTGTAGGCCTGGTCCAGCGGACGCAGGTTCACCGGGATCATGGCGCGGATTTCCTGCCCGGCCACATCGTCACCCAGCGACGTCAGGTACTCGCCGATCGCGCCCGCCACACAGCTGAGCAGCACGTCATTGATGGAGCAGTTCAGCGCCTTGCCCACGGACTTGACCTCATCCAGAGGAATGGGCTGGCACCAGGCCACGCGCTTCGTTCGCCCCGGCTTGCCCTTCAGACGCGTTTTGGAATCGTCTGGCATCAGCGCTAGGGCAGCCGCGTCGCTCACCACCTGGTAGGCCAGCCGGGCCATGTCCAGCGAGCCCGACATGCCCTTTTGCGGATCGCGCAGCATGCCCAGTGATTTGGCTGCGCCATCGCCGGCCGCTCCCAGCGCGCGCACCGTGATGTCGGTCAGCGGCTTGATCAGCGTGTCGGCAATCCAGTCCTCCGCGCCGTGCGGTGCCTCCTTGCGCCGGCGCTCCGGGGGCGGAGCACCACCGTCCACCAGCGACATGGTCACGGAGATGAGGGCGATGCCATCGGCGATGCAATGGTGAATGCGCACCATCAGCGCGCTGCCTCCTTCATAGTCTTCCACGAGCGAAAAATGCCACAGGGGACGCTTCGGATCGAGTGGCTGCATGGCCAGCTCACCCACGCGTTTTTGCAGCGCCTGCTGCGCCTGGCCTTTGGGATGCCGTGGCAGCTTTTCCCGGGTGATGTGGTTGGCAATATCAAACCGGGTGTCCTCGACCCAGGTAGCGCCGGCCGCATCTTCCACCACGCGCTGGCGAAAACGGTTGTACTTGAGCAGCCGCTCCTGCACCCGCTGGCACAGCGCCTCGTACTTGATGCCCGGCTTGAGCGTCCACACGCCCACAATCATCATGAGGTTGCTCTCGCTGTCCATGCGCAACCAAGCGGTGTCCACCTTGGTCATGCGCTCACCACTCAGGCCCAGCATGCCGCTGGCAGCGCGCGTGGCATTCTTCTGAACGGCCTTGGCCGCTTTTCTGGCTGCGGCTTTGGCCGATTCAGGCGCAACGATTCGGGTCACCATGCTGTCTCCATCCTGGGCTGGCGTTGTTGATGGGTTTTATTCGGGATCAGCCCCTATTCTGGGCTGTCCGGTGAACGTAAGATACCGCGAAGTTACCCGCAGGCCCCGTCCGAGGGTAGACGCATCACCCCAACAAGCACATACCCAGGAGCATTTCATGGCCGACCTCAAAGCTGCGTTCGAAGCCGCCGTTGCCAATTCCAAGAACCTCAGCGAGCGCCCCGACAATGCCACGCTGCTGAAGATCTACGGCCTGTACAAGCAGGCCACCACCGGCGATAACGCCGAGAAGAAGCCCGGCTTCGGCGACATGGTTGGCCGCGCCAAATGGGATGCCTGGAACAGCCTCAAGGGCACGGCGAGCAATGACGCCATGCAACAGTACATCGACCTGATCGAATCACTGAGCTGAAGTCCCGGCCGGCGCCGGATGCAGGTCGGTGATGCGTCCCGCCCGCGCCACCTGGCCCGGCACGTCGTGGCCCACGATCTGCGGCATCTGGCGGGCAACGGCCAGCAGCCGCGCAAGGTCGATGCCAGTGTCGTAGCCCATCGCATCCAGCATGTGGATGGCGTCCTCGCTGCTGATGTTGCCACTGGCGCCCGGCGCATAGGGGCAGCCGCCCAGCCCTCCCAGCGAGCCGTCAAACCGGTCCACCCCGCCCTGCACGGCAGCCAGCACATTGGCCAGGCCCATGCCGCGGGTGTTGTGGAAATGCAGCGTCAGCTGCAAGCCGGCAAATCGCTGTTGTGCGGCATCCACCCACCGTGCCACCTGGACCGGGTGGGCCATGCCAGTGGTGTCGCACAAGGTCAGCCCGCGCACGCCCAGGGCGGCAAAACGCGCGCCCGTCAATGTGTCGTTGTCCTGCAGTTTTGGCTGCCCCATGGAGGGCG
>CAZUJD010000082.1:0-1203 GCA_964620025.1 uncultured Ramlibacter sp.
CCCGCACGGTGACACCATCCCTGAAAAGCTCGAGCTGGCCCGCAGCACCGAGGAAGAAAAGCAGAGCCAACTGGAACGGCTGGCCGACTTCCATGCTCGTCATGCCGACAAGGCACCCGCCCAGCTCAAGCGCCTGCAGCAGGCCGTGATCGACAACCGCAACGTGTTCGAAGTGCTCATGGATGCGGTGCGTGTTTGTTCACTGGGCCAGATCACCAACGCCCTGTTCGAGGTCGGCGGCCAGTACCGAAGGAACATGTAAACCGGCCTCCCTGTCAGGCTTCTGACAGGGAGCAACCACAGCGCTGCCGGCTTTTCATTGGCGTGTCCACAGGCACGCAAAACTACCTAGGGGGATACCCGGTTTCACCGTGCTCCCCGCGTACCTAGCATTCGCACTCCTTACAAGCCCCCGAGAGGAGCGCGATTTGGCAGCCGAGATCATTCTGGAGACAACAGGCCTGACGAAAGAGTTCAAGGGCTTTGTCGCGGTCAACAACGTCGACCTGAAGGTGCGGCGCGGCCACATCCACGCGCTGATCGGCCCCAATGGCGCAGGCAAGACCACGTTCTTCAACCTGCTGACCAAGTTCCTGCCGCCCACCGCTGGCACCATCAACTTCAACGGCGAAGACATCACGCACGAAAAGCCCGCGCAGACTGCGCGACGCGGCATCGTGCGTTCGTTCCAGATTTCCGCCGTGTTCCCCCACATGACCGTGCTGGAAAACGTGCGTGCCGCCCTGCAGCGCCAGCTGGGCAACTCGTTCCACTTCTGGAAGCCCGAAGCAACCCTGCACCACCTGCACGCCCGCGCACAGCAACTGCTGGCCGAAGTGGATCTGCAGGACTTTGCCCAGGAGCTGACGGTCAACCTGCCCTATGGCCGCAAGCGGGCGCTGGAGCTGGCGACCACCATGGCGCTGGAGCCCGAGCTGATGCTGCTGGATGAACCCACCCAGGGCATGGGCCACGAAGACGTGCACCGCGTGACTGAACTGATCAAGAAAGTATCCGCCGGGCGCACCATCCTGATGGTGGAGCACAACATGAACGTGGTGGCATCCATTGCCGACCGCATCACTGTGCTGCAGCGGGGCGCCATCATTGCCGATGGTCCGTATGCCGAAGTCTCAGCCAACCCGCTGGTGATCGAAGCCTACATGGGCACCGCAGATACCGAACTGCAAGGGGCCCACTGAA
>CAZUJD010000082.1:1303-9195 GCA_964620025.1 uncultured Ramlibacter sp.
CCAAAGAACTCCTGCGCATCGAAGGCCTGAACGCCTGGTACGGTGAATCACACATCCTGCACGGTGTGGACCTGACGGTGAACGAAGGCGAGGTCGTGACGCTGCTGGGGCGCAACGGCGCCGGGCGCACCACCACCATGCGCGCCATCGTCGGCCTGACCGGCAGCCGCAAGGGCTCGATCCGCATCAACGGCGAAGAAGCCATCAAGCTGCCGCCGCACAAGGTCGCCCGGCTGGGTGTGGGCTATTGCCCCGAAGAACGCGGCATCTTTGCCAGCCTGTCGGCAGAAGAAAACCTGATGCTGCCACCCACCATCGGCCCGGGCGGCATGAGCATTGACGACATCTACACCATGTTCCCCAACCTCAAGGAACGCGCCAGCAGCCCCGGCACGCGCCTGTCGGGCGGCGAGCAGCAAATGCTGGCTGTCGCGCGCATCCTGCGTACCGGTGCACGGCTTTTGCTGCTGGACGAAATCTCGGAAGGCCTGGCACCGGTCATCGTGCAGAAGCTGGCCGAGATGATCCGGGCGCTCAAGGCACGCGGCTACACGATCGTGCTGGTGGAGCAGAACTTCCGCTTTGCCGCGCCGCTGGCTGACCGTTTTTACGTCATGGAGCATGGCCGCATCGTCAAGCAGTTTGCGCAAGCCGAACTGCACGACAACATGGGCATGCTGCAGGAGTACCTGGGCGTCTGACGCTCCCCTTCCCTTTGTTCAACCCTGGAGACAACACAATGAAACTCAACACCCTCGTCGCGGCCCTGGCCATCGGCCTTGGCGCCACTGGCGCATTCGCGCAAGCCAACAGCGGCCCGGTCAAGATCGGTTTCATCACCGACATGTCCAGCCTGTATGCAGACATCGACGGCCCGGCTGGTGGTGAAATGATCAAGTGGGCCGTCCAGGACTTTGGCGGCAAGGTACTGGGCCGTCCCGTCGAAGTGCTGACGGCAGACCACCAGAACAAGGCCGACGTGGCCAGCTCCAAGGCCCGTGAATGGATCGACAAGGACGGCCTGTCCATGCTAATCGGCGGCACCAGCTCCGGCACGGCCCTGGCCATGGCCAAGGTCGCTTCGGAAAAGAAACGCCCCTTCATGGTGGTCGGCGCCGGCTCCGCCCGCTTGACCAATGAAGACTGCTCACCCTACACCGTGCACTACGCCTATGACACGGTGGCCCTGGCCAAGGTGGCGGGCAATGCGCTGGTCAAGGCCGGCAACAAGAACTGGTACTTCCTCACGGCCGACTACGCTTTCGGCTATTCGCTGGAAGGCGACGCCTCCAACGTGGTGAAAGCCAACGGCGGCACTGTGGCGGGCTCCGTGCGCCACCCCCTGAATGCGTCGGACTTCTCTTCGTTCCTGCTGCAGGCACAGTCCAGCAAGGCGCAGATCCTGGGTCTGGCCAACGCCGGCGGTGACTTCACCAACGCCATGAAGGCGGCCAAGGAATTCGGCATCAACAAGACCATGAAGATCGCCGGCCTGCTGGTGTTCATCAATGACGTGCACAGCCTGGGCCTGGCCAATACCGAAGGCCTGCAGCTGGCCGACAGTTGGTACTGGAACCAGGACGACGCGTCACGCGCCTTCGCCAAGCGATTCTTCGAGAAGTACAAGCGAATGCCCTCCAGCCTGCAGGCCGCCGACTACTCCGCCGCCACGACCTACCTGAAAGCCGTGAAGGCAGCAGGAACGACCGATGCCGACAAGGTGATGGCCGAGATGAAGAAGACCGGCGCCAGCGACTTCTACAGCAAGGGCAAGATCCGCGCCGACGGCCGCATGATTCACGACATGTACCTGTTCCAGGTCAAGGGATCCAAGGAGTCCACCACGCCGTGGGACTACTACAAGACCGTGGCCAAGGTGCCGGGCGAGCAGGCCTTCACCACCGTCGCCGAGTCCAAGTGCTCGCTGATCAAGAAGTAACTGCAAGCAAGATGGCTGCGACCGGGCGCCCTGGCCTCCCGGTTGCAGCCTGTGTCTGACTGACAAAGCGCACCCATGGAAATTTTCGGCATTCCCCATCAGGCCTTTTTGGGCCAGCTGCTTCTGGGCCTGGTCAACGGCGCCTTCTACGCCATGCTCAGCCTGGGTCTGGCCGTGATCTTCGGCCTGCTGGACATCGTGAACTTCGCGCACGGCGCGCTGTACATGCTGGGCGCATTCAGCGCCTGGATCATGCTGGACAAATGGGGCGTGAACTACTGGTACGCATTGGTCCTCGCACCCCTGATCGTAGGCACCCTGGGTGTGATCATCGAGCGCCTGTTCCTCAAGCACCTGTACGGGCTGGACCCGTTGTACGGCCTGTTGCTGACCTTCGGCCTGTCGCTGATTCTTGAAGGCGTCTTCCGCGAACAGTACGGCGTGTCGGGCCAGAACTACCCTGTGCCCGAACTGCTGTCCGGTGCCACCAACCTGGGCTTCATGGTATTGCCCAACTACCGCGCCTGGGTGGTGCTGGCCTCCCTGGTCATCTGCCTGGGCACCTGGTTCCTGATCGAGCGCACCCGCCTGGGCGCCTACCTGCGCGCCGGCACTGAAAACGCCAGGCTCGTGCAGGCTTTCGGCGTGAATGTTCCGCTGATGGTCATGCTCACCTACGGCGCCGGCGCCGCCCTGGCCGGGATGGCCGGCGTGCTGGCTGCACCGATCATCCAGGTGACGCCGCTCATGGGATCCAACCTGATCATCGTGGTTTTCGCCGTGGTGGTGATTGGGGGCATGGGTTCCATCCTGGGCTCGGTGATCACTGGCCTGGGCCTGGGCGTGATTGAAGGCCTGACCCGGGTGTTCTATCCGGAAGCCTCCAGCGTCGTGGTATTTGTGGTGATGGTCATCGTGCTGATCCTTCGCCCCGCAGGCCTGTTTGGCAAGGAAGCCTGAACATGAATCACTACGCCAAAATGACCCGCATCACCTACATTGCCCTGCTGGCACTGGCCCTGGTTGCGCCCCTGCTGGGCCTGTACCCGGTGTTCGTCATGAAGCTGTTGTGCTTCGCGCTGTTTGCCTGTGCATTCAACCTGCTGCTGGGCTTTACCGGCCTGCTGTCGTTCGGCCATGCGGCATTTTTCGGCTTTGCGGCCTACATCACCGGCTGGGGCATCAAGTCGCAGGGCTGGACACCCGAGATCGGCCTCCTGGGTGGCACCGTCGTGGCAGCCTTGCTGGGCCTGCTGGTCGGCCTGGTGGCCATTCGCCGCCAGGGCATCTACTTCGCCATGATCACGCTGGCCATGGCGCAGATGGTGTATTTCATCTGCCTGCAGGCATCATTCACCGGCGGCGAGGACGGCCTGCAGGGCGTGCCGCGCGGCAGCCTGTTCGGCGCCCTGCCACTGTCGTCGGACACCACTATGTACTACCTTGTGGTTGCCGTGTTTGTGGCCTGCTTCCTGGGCATCTCGCGCATCGTCCATTCACCCTTTGGCCAGGTACTCAAGATGATCCGCGAGAACGAGCCCCGCGCCATCTCGCTGGGCTACGAGGTGGATCGCTACAAGCTGCTCGCGTTCGTTCTGTCATCCGCGCTGGCCGGGCTGGCCGGATCGCTCAAGACTCTGGTCATGGGCTTTGCCACGCTGTCCGACGTGCATTGGTCAATGTCCGGTGAAGTGATCCTGATGAGCCTGCTGGGCGGCGTGGGCACGTTCTTCGGTCCCGTGTTCGGCGCTGGCATCGTCATCTCGCTGCAGAACCTGCTGGCGGACAAGGTGGGTGCCTGGGTGACGGTAATCATCGGGGCGATCTTTGTGGTGTGCGTGCTGGCCTTCCGCAAGGGCGTGGTGGGCGAACTGCTGGCCTACCTGGAACGCCGCCGCGCCGCCAGGGCCTAGACCTTTCGCGCACTGCAGCCTCAGGGTTTTCGACCTGCGGCCGTCAGCAGCTCGGACAGCGGCACCATGCGTCCGTGCAGTGGCAGGATGCGCTCCACATCCAGGTTCAGCCGTTCGATGTTCTGCAACAGGTTGACGTGGTTGGCATTGGGTACAGCCGGTGTCGGCGTGCCGGGCGCAGCAGGCGTGAACGCATCGGCCTGGATCAACAGGCGTTCACGCGGCAGGTACACCATCATGAAACCCTGCGCATGAGCGCTTTCCTCGATCATGAACACCTCCACCGACCGTACGCCATCGGTGAAGCTGCGCTGGCCGTTGACGCCGGTGACTGTCACCTTCCGTTCCGAACGCGCCAGGGCGTCGGGGCTGATGCGGTTGGGGTTGGCCAGCACGCGCTCAAACCATGATCTTGCCTGCTCACTGGTAACCACAATGGCGCCCGCTGCCGCGGCGGCTCGCAGGCCGCCCGCGTGGTCAAAGTGATGGTGGGAGTTGACGACAAAACGCAGCTCCTTGCCGGGCACGAGCTGACGTACCTGAGCCAGCACGGCCTCGGCGCGCCCGTCGTACAGCGGGCTTTCGACCAGGATCAGGTGATCGCTCAACTCGACCAGCACACTGTTGTGCGAGCCGCCACTGAGGAACCATACGCCGTCGGCCGCCTTTTCTGGCACAACACGCTCGGTGGCGGCGATCACTGTGGCCGGCACCTCGGCGGCCAGCGGCAGGTTCACCGCCACTTCCGTGACCTCCAGATCCAGTACAGGAAAACCACCCTGCGTCTGCCGGATGCGGGCCGGGAACCTCACCGCGCCGTGGTCGCGGTAGTCTGAATACAGCGTGGTCACCCGCGTGTCGCCCAGCACGGGGTTGGGCAATACGGAATCGACCCGTTCGACCAGACCCTGCGCGCTGATACGGACCGTGGCACTGAAACGGCCAGGTTCGGTGAACGCAAAAACCGACGTCTCGCCGTCCATCTGCAGGGTGGCACGGTTTCGCAGCGCGGCCTTGATGACACCATGCGGCGACGTCCAGAGGTCATGGATGCGCGCATCCAGTGCCACGGGCGAGGCCGTGGCAGCGGGGCCCACAAGATTCCAGGCATGGTTTGCACGCACCATGCCGGTCAGGCGCTGTTCTCCCATGCCCATGAGCGGCACGGCACCACCGCCCGTGGGTTCTGCGCGCCGCCTGGCAAACTCCTCGCGCATGGACGCGTTGTCGTAGTCCATCCAGCGGGAAAACACCGTGTACGTCAGGCGCGGCCATGCCATGCCGGCCTGCCATGCCTGCCCGAAGGTCGCACCGCTGCCCGTGGCATTGAACCGCAGGGTCTGAAGCCCCTCTCCACCCATGGTTTTCTGCGCCCTCAGCAATGGACTTTGGGCCCGCTCCTGCGGGGCTGTGCTGCATGACGCCAGCAACACCAGCATGCCCAGGAACAATCCGCCAATGCCAATTCGCCGATTCATGTTCGCCTCCGCGGGTGAGCGCTTGATCGCGCCAGTGCGGCATGGTAGCGCCGCTGCGCCGCGATGACCAGCGGGATGGCGCGGCCCTGTCATTCAGGTGATTGGCCGCCCGCACAGCCCCGCTTACCCTTGGCGCCAATTCATCCACAGGAGGCGAACATGAGCGATCTTTTTTCCCTGCAGGGCCGGGTGGCCCTTGTCACTGGCGGCTCACGCGGCATCGGCCGCATGATTGCGACCGGCTTTCTGAAGCAGGGCGCGCGGGTCTACATCACCGCCCGCAAGGCGGCTGCCTGCGATGCCACGGCAGCCGAGCTGTCGGCCCTGGGTACCTGCATCTCCCTGCCGGCGGACGTGTCCACGGTTGCCGGTGCTCAGGCACTGGCAGCGGCGCTGGCAGCGCGCGAACCGGCGCTGGACATCCTGGTCAACAATGCGGGCGCTGCCTGGGCCGAGCCATTCGAGGCATTTCCTGAAAGCGGCTGGGACATGGTCATGAATGTGAACGTGAAGACGCCGTTCTTCCTGACCCAGGCCCTGCACGGCCTGCTGTGCAGGGCCGCGTCAGCACGGCCGGCCAAGGTGATCAACGTCGCCTCCATTGACGGGATTTCGGTCAACCCGCTGGAAACCTACTCTTACGCCGCCAGCAAGGCCGGCCTGATCCACCTGACAAAGCGCCTGTCGCTGCGCCTGATCAGGGACAACATCGCGGTCAGCGGTATCGCGCCCGGCGCCTTTGCCTCGGACATGAACAAGGATGCACGGGACCATGGCGACAAGGTGTCCCAGCGCATCCCGGCCGGTCGCATCGGCCAGGACGAAGACATGGCCGGGATAGCCATCTACCTGGCCTCACGCGCCGGTGACTATGTGGTGGGACAGACGGTGGCGGTCGACGGCGGCGCATCGCTCGCACGCGGCTGACCGCGGGCGACAGCGCGGCGGTCAGGCCAGGCCGGCCAGTGAATAGTTCTGCGGGCCCCGGCTGGCAATCTTGATTGCCCCCACGCGGTTGCCAAGTTCGGCGCAGCGCGCAAGGCTCCAGCCCTGTTCCAGCCCGAACAGCAGCGCGCCGCGCCAGGCGTCGCCGCACCCCGTGGGGTCCACCACCGCAGCCGCCTTGACCGGCGGCACCAGCGTCTTTTCTCCGTCCTCCCAGACTTCGCAGCCCTCGGCGCCCAGCGTTACCACCAGGCCCCGGACACGGCGCGATATGTCAGCACTGCTCCAGCCGGTGCGCTCGCTCAACATCTTGCCTTCGTAGTCATTCACGGTCACCCACGTGGACTGGTCCACGAAGTTCGCCAGTTCCTTGCCGTCAAACATCGGCAGGCCCTGGCCCGGATCAAAAACGAACGGTATGCCGGCTGACCTGAACTGCTGCGCATGCTGCAACATGGCATCCCGGCCATCGGGCGAGATGATGCCAAGCTTGACGTCACTGCGCGGCTCGATGGCCGTGATGTGCGCCTGCATCATCGCGCCCGGGTGAAAGGCCGTGATTTGGTTGTTGTCACGGTCGGTCATGATCATGGCCTGGGCCGTGTAGGTATCGCTGACCTGGCGCACATAGCTGGTGCTGATGCCCAGTTGCCGAAGCCGCTCCAGGTACTCGGCGCCATCATTGCCCACGGTGGCCATTGGCAGCGGTGTGCCCCCCAGCGCTTTCAGGCTGTAGGCAATGTTGCCGGCGCAGCCGCCGAAATCCCGGCGCAACGCCGGCACCAGGAACGAGACGTTGAGGATGTGCAACTGGTCGGGAAGGATCTGCTCGGAGAACCGGCCCTCGAACGTCATGATGGTGTCAAAGGCCAGGGAGCCACAAATCACTGCTGCCATAAATGGTACGGGTTGGGGTGGATGAAATCAGGGATAAAACGCCAGCACGCGGTACCCCGCGATGCGGCCTGCGCCGTTGCCGGCAACGCTCATGGCAAAGTTGCCGCTCCAGTCGGCACCGGCGGCCAGTGTGCCGGACGCGGCGCCGAGATCGGCGGGCGTCAGCACGCGGCGTACTACGGGCTGGTCCTGTCCGTCGGTCAGGGTCAGCTCGATCGCGGGCATGGCAATGTCGGTGGCAGCCTGGTTGCGCAGGGTGAAGTTCAGGCGGTAGGCATCACCGCGCAGCTTGCTGAATGTCGAGCCGTCGATCACCACCGCCTCAATCTGGCGGGGGGGGCCGACGGTGCACTGCAGTGGTCCGCACAGTTGCTGCAACAACGGCTTCAGCGCTGGCTGGGCCGCAGCAAGGCGGTCGCGCTCCTGCACCGCCATTTGCAGGACCAGCACCACCAGCAGAACACTGGCGGCCAGGCCCAGGGCGAGCCGAACCAGGGGCCGGCGCCAGAAGGCCTTGCGTCGCGCCTGCCTCACAAACGAAACATCTTCCAGGACAGGTTCCTCGTCAATGGCCGGAGAACCCGCACCGCGCGACAACTCGTCCACGGCCTCCAGGTAACTGTCGTGCCCTGCCGGGCCAGCCGGCATCAGCGGCTCAACCCGTAACTCTTCGTCAGGCGAGGAGAAGGATGCGGCCTCGGGTTCGGGTTCGGGTTCGGG
>CAZUJD010000082.1:9295-11144 GCA_964620025.1 uncultured Ramlibacter sp.
ACTCTTCGTCAGGCGAGGAGAAGGATGCGGCCTCGGGTTCGGGTTCGGGTTCGGGCTGCGGTGCCGTCACACCCACAGGTTCGGACCCTGTGCTGAGCACAGGGTCCATCTGCGCCGGTGTTTCATCATGAACAAACCGGACTGACGCCGGCTGTTCAGGGGAGGACGATGTGAAGGTGGCAGCAACCGGCGTAGCCGGTGCGGTGCCGTCTCCCTGCATGTGGGAGGACGCGTCGAACACCTCGGCGCAGTGGCCGCAGCGCACCCAGCCTTCCGAAATCCTGAGTTGGTCGGGCACGACTTTGAACATCGTGCCGCAGGCGGGGCAGCGTGTAATCAGGCTCATGAGCGCCTGATTGTAGGCGGGCGCTTCACGGCACGGATCACAAGGTGGCGGTCATCAGTATCCAGCCGTCCTCGGAGTCGGCGACCTCAAGCTTGCAGTGCGGCGCATAGGCCTGCTTGAGCTCGGCTTCCTGGCGCTGCAGGATGCCGGCCAGCACCAGCGATCCACCGCTTGCCACATGGGCACACAGCAGCGGCGCCAGCATTTTCAGCGGCGTGGCCAGGATGTTGGCCAGCACGGTCTGGTACTGCCCCTTCGCCAGTTCGGGCAGGCCGGCATTCAGCGTCACCCGATTGGCCTGCGCATTGGCCAGGGTTGACGACACGGCGGCCTCGTCGATGTCGACCGCATCAATGGCTGCGCCGCCATGCAGCGCAGCACCGATGGCCAGGATGCCCGAGCCACAGCCGTAGTCCAGCACGCGCTGACCGGTCACGCCGTGCCGTGCGATCCAGCGCAGGCACATGCGGGTAGTGGGATGCGTGCCGGTGCCAAAGGCCAGGCCAGGATCCAGGCGGATCACCTGGCGGGCCTGCGCCGGCGGCTCATGCCAGGTCGGCACGATCCAGAATTCGGGGGTGATTTCCACCGGTGCAAACTGGGACTGGGTCAGGCGAACCCAATCCTGGTCCGGCACCGGCGCAATGCCCAACACCTGGCAACCTTCAAAGAAATCCTGTGCCTGCAGCAGCTGCGCGGCTTCCTGTGCGGCCTCCTGTGCAGCGAACAATGCCAGCACACGCGAACGCTGCCACCCCTCCTTGGGCGGTGGCATGCCGGGTTCGCCAAACAGCGCCTGTTCGGCGTCGGTCTGGGCATCGGCGTCTTCCACCGACACGCTCAGGGCGTCCAGCGCGTCCAGCGCGTCGCTGAGCGCTTCAACCCGGTCTTCGGGTGCCAGCAAACGAAGTTCAAACATATGAACGCGGTTTTATCCCGTCGGCCATCGCGGAACCGGCTTCGCCGGACCACTGAGGGCGCCCCCCTTGGGGGAGGCGCAGAAGGCGCTTCGGGGGGTCATCTTTTGTGATGCGACAGCCACTCTTCGAGGTAGTGGATGTTGGTGCCGCCGGTCATGAATTTGGCATCCACCATCAGCTCGCGGTGCAGCGGGATGTTGGTGTTGATGCCCTCCACCACGGTCTCCAGCAAGGCGGTGCGCATGCGGGCCATGGCCTGTTCACGGGTGTCCCCATGCACGATGATCTTGCCGATCATGGAATCGTAGTTGGGTGGCACAAAATAGTTGGTGTAAACGTGCGAGTCCACGCGCACGCCGGGACCGCCAGGGGCATGCCACATGGTGATGCGCCCGGGCGACGGCACGAATTTGTACGGGTCTTCGGCATTCACGCGGCATTCGATGGCATGGCCTCGGATCTGGATGTCACGCTGGGTGAACGGAAGCCGTTCGCCAGCGGCGACCATGATCTGGGTCTTGACGATGTCAATGCCTGTCACCAGCTCCGTCACCGGGTGCTCCACCTGAACGCGGGTGTTCAT
>CAZUJD010000083.1:0-11005 GCA_964620025.1 uncultured Ramlibacter sp.
AAACGCGGCCCCCTCGGGGGGCAGCGCAGTACACGAAGTGACAGGCGTGGGGGCCACAACCCTTGCGTTGTTGCTCATGTTCTGCGCCTTGAACGGCGCCACCTTCAGGCCCTGCCTTGCATACCAGCGGCAAAGCGCCGTGGTGAGCCAGCTCTTGCCTGCGCCGCTGGTGGTGCCCAGAACCATCACGCATCGTGCCGTCATGCGTGCGCTCCCTGCAGCAGGTCCTGGCATGCGGCGGCCAGCGCATCCTGCGACGCGGGTGGCAGCACGCCCAGGCGCACATAGCCGGGCAAACCCATCGAGGTGGTATCGCGCAGCTTGATGCCGCGCTGGCGCAAGGCTGCCAGAGCCAGCCCGGCCGGCGGTCGGGCACAAAAGAAGTTGGTCACACTGTCCATGCAGGTCCATCCGAGTTCGTTGCAGACCCGCTGCTGGCGGGTTTTCCAGGCACGCAAGGTAGCGCAGCTTTGCGCCACCCAATCCTGCACCGCCGGGCTGCTCCAGGCGTCCAGCATCTCTGCGGCGTGCGCACCCAGCGGCCACGACGGTGCCAGTGCGTCCACGTCACGCGCAGCCTCCAGTGCCTGCGCTGGTGCAATGGCATATCCGCCACGCACGCCTGTCAGGCCCAGCGCCTTGTTGGGCGACCACAGCTGCCATGCGGTGTTCAGCGCGGCGGCGTCCCAGTCGCACGCGCCCTGCAGGCGCAGTGGTTCGTAGGCGCGGTCGAGCACGACCGTCGTGCCGCCTGCCGCGGGCTCCGCCCCGCCTGTGGGGCTGGCGGGGTCGCAGGCCCAGGCCAGCACAGCAGGATTGTCCGCTGCTGCACGGGTCTGCACTGCCAAAGCGCAAGCCTGCGCCGCGGCGGCATAGTCGCCATAGGCCAGGGTTGGCACGCTCACCGCACGCACACCCTGCCGCGCCGCCCAGCCGGTGATGCGGAAGATGAATTCGCTGGCGCTGCCCGCAGGCAGGATGCGCCAGGGTGCGACGCCGTGCATCGCTGCCAGCCGTTCGCGCAGGGCGGTACAGGCCGGATCAGGGTAGTGCGTGGGGTCGGCCTGCTGCACGGCAGCCAGCGCCGCCGGGCAAGGCCCGCAGGCGTTGGCGTTGGTGGAGAAGTCATGCAGAGGCACGCCCAGTGCGTCCGGGCCGCCATGCAGGCGCACACGCGAAGGCTGCGCTGTCATGGTCCGCCCGTCGTCCACCACAGCGCTGCACAGGCCGAGGCGGCTGACGCCATCACGGTACGCGCTGCCAGAGTCCGCGCACGCCGGGTATCGGCAGGTTCGGGGGCCCGGCCGGCGGCGTTCAGGGTGTACACGCCTGGCTTGCCCAGCCGCACGCCCAACGCCAGCGCCATGGCGGCCATGGGCCAGCCGCTGTTGGGTGACGGCGTGCGCCCGGCCTCGGCGCGCAGGCGTGCCGGGCCGTACCACCCCTTGCCCGCACCCACCAGAGCCAGCAGCGCTGCCGTGATGCGGGCCGGCACCCAGGACAGCACGTCGTCCGCACGTGCAGCCCATTTGCCCGCCCATTCCCAGTAGCGCCCGCCGCGCAGGCCGCGGTAGCCCCACATGGCGTCCGCCGTATTGGCAAAGCGGTATACCGCTGCGCCCGGCAGGCCCAGCAGCACAAACCAGAACAGCGGGGCCACCAGCGAGTCGTTGAGGTTTTCGGCCAGTGACTCGATCGCACTTTCACGCACCTGGGACTCGCTCAGCCGCGTCACGTCGCGGCTGACCAGGCGGGCCAGTTGCGCGCGGCCAGCGTCCAGGGACTGCGTCAGCGCCTGCTCGACGCCCGCGAACTCGTCGTGCAACATCCGCCAGGCCAGCAGCGGCTTGAGCAGCAGGCCCAGCAACAGCCCGGCAGCCAGCTGCCACAGCCATTGCAGGTCGGTGGGCAGCAGCAGGGGCAAGGCCAGGCTCAGGCCCACCAGCACGTGACTGACCAGCAACACCACCCACACGCCCAGGCTCCAGGCCAGGCCGCCGGCCCAGAACGCGCGCCAGTCGGCGCCGTCATGCGGAACGCCGGGCGCCACGCGCCGCCCCGCCCACACCAGGTAATGTCCCATCCACACCACCGGGTGCAGCCGCTCGCGCGGCTCGCCCCACCAGCGGTCAACCGCCAGCGCAGACAGCAGGGCGATGACAGCGGTGGTAAAGCCCATGGCGAAGCGTCAGTCCTCTATGCCGCGCTGTGCCGGCACACCGGCGTTGAACGCGTGCTTGATCTTGGTCATTTCCGTCACGGTGTCGGCCAGCTCGATGATCTCTGGCGGGCAGCGGCGGCCCGTAAGGCACACGTGCACATGCTTCGGCCGGTTCTTCAGGGTCTCCAGCACATCCGGCAAGGGCAGCCAGCCGTAGATCAGCGGGTAGGTGATCTCGTCCAGCACCACCAGGAAATGCCCGCCGGCCATGAGGGTGGCACGGGCCTTCTGCCAGCCATCACGCGCCAGTTGGGCCGAATGCTCCAGGTCCTGGCTCTTCCACGAAAAGCCGTCGCCCAGGCCTTCGATCGGAATGCCGAGCTGCTCAAACATCCGGTGCTCACCAAACCGCGCCGTGGGCACTTTCATGAACTGGTAAATCTGCACCGCCTTGCCGCGCCCGTGCGCGCGCAGCGCCAGCCCGAACGCCGCCGTGCTCTTGCCCTTGCCATCGCCCGTGTTGACGATGATGATGCCGCGCCGCTCCCCCTCGGGTTTTTCATATGGCTTGGCAGAAGGTGGTGTTTCGATTTCCATATTGGGGGTCAGATTCAAGTTGATCTACTTCGGTACAGCCACCCACTCGCTGCCCAGCGGGTGGATGGCAATGCGCCCGTCAAACACCTGTTCCAGCGCGCGGTGCGTGGCAGCGTCCGCGCTGGGGCCCTGGTGCACCACGCGGCCTGCAGCCATCACCACCACCTCCTGCGCATGCAGGGCGATGGAGATTTCATGCAGCACGCTGACCACCGTCTTGCCTGCGGCCACCAGCGCACGCACCAGCGCCAGCCAGTCGGCCTGGTGCGGCGGGTCCAGGTTGGCCAGGGGCTCGTCCATCAGCAGCACCTGGGCATCGACGGCCAGGGCCCGGGCCAGCAGCACGCGCTGGCGTTCACCGCCCGACAGCGCGCCCAGGGAGCGCTCACGCCAGTCCCAGGCCTGCGTGGCACGCAAGGCCTGTTCGACCGCCGCGCGGTCGGCGGGCGACGGCGGTGCCAGCCAGGGCTGGTGCGGCAGGCGGCCCAGCATGGCCACGTCGTACACCGACAGGTCGTCCGCACCTGCCTCGCCCTGCCCCAGCCAGGACAGCCTGCGGGCACGCTCGCGCTGGCCCAGTGCGGCCATCGGCTGCCCCAGCAGCGCAACGCTTCCGGCGTGCGGCAGCAACCCGGCCATGGCCTTGAGCAAAGTGGATTTGCCGGCGCCGTTGGGACCGACGACAGCCGTCCAGCGGCCGCCCGGAAATGCGATGTCCAGGCCGTGCAGCACCGGTGTGCCGCCCAGCGACACCCGCATGCCCGTTGTCTGCAGCGCATTCATCGGGAAGCCCTTGCGCCCAGGCCGCGTCCGCGGTGCATCAACCACAGCAGGTAGCCGCCGCCCAGCAGCGCCGTGAGCACACCCACCGGCAGTTCCTGCGGCGCGATCACCCAGCGCGCCAGCACGTCGGCCGCCATCAGCAACAGCCCGCCCATGGCGGCGCTCAGCAGCACCAGCCGGCCATGCGTGGTCTTGACAATGGAACGCACCAGGTGGGGCGCGGCCAGGCCCACAAAGGCAATCAGCCCGGTCTGCGCCACTGCCGCGCCCGTGGCCATGGCCAGCACGGCCACCAGCAGCGTGCGCATCAGCGCCAGCGGCACGCCCAGGCTCTGCGCGGTGGCTTCACCCAGGGCCAGGCCGTCCAGCCCGCGACCCATCGCCCAGGCCACGGCGGCCGCGGGCAGCAGCGCCGCGGCCATGACCATGCACGACGTCCAGCCCACAAAGCCGGTGCTGCCCAGCGTGAAAGCCTGCATGGCCTGCAGCACATCAGGCACGGCAATGGTGACCAGGTCGCGCGCGGCGCTCAGCACCACGCCCACGATCACGCCGGCCAGCAGCAGGCGCAGTGTGTGCTGCACACCCCTGGCCAGCGCCAGCGTGAGCAGCACGCCCAGCACTGCGCCAACGAAGGCCGCACCGGTCAGGCCCAGGCGCGCGACCCATTGCGTGGCAAACGGTGACACGCCAAACAGCGCCAGCGCCACGGCCACGCCCAGCGCCGCCCCCGATGCACTGCCCAACAGGTAGGGGTCTGCCAGCGGGTTGCGAAACAGGCCCTGCGCGACGGCACCGGCCAGGCCCAGCAGCGCGCCGGCCAGCCAGGCACCCAGCGTGCGCGGCAGGCGGATGTCCCATACGATCTGCCAGGCCACCGGGTCCTGGCGCGCCTGCAGCACGCTGGCAAAACCGGTGCTGCCCACGCCCACGCCCACGGCCAGCACGAAGGCGGCCACCAGCAGCAGCGCCATGGCCAGAATTGCCACGCGGGCGTTCATTGGCCACCCTTTTGCGCGATGCAGCGCGCCAGCAGTCGCGCGCCTTCGGCCACGCGCGGGCCCGGACGCACCAGCACGTCGGACTCTTCGGGCGTGAACACGCACACGCGCTGCTCCCGCATGGCGCGCATGCCGGCCCAGCCGGGGCGTTGCGCCAGTCCGGCCACATTGCGCTGGCCGATCAGGATGATGTCGGGGTTGGCCCGCACCACGTATTCAGGGTTGATGCGCGGATACGGCCCCAGGTCGGCTGTCACGATGTTCTGTACGCCCAGCCGCGCGATCGTCTCGCCGATGAACGACTGGGGCCCGGCTGCATAGCCGCCCACGCTGACCTCGTAATACACCCGCAGCCGCCGCACCGTCGCGGGCAGTGACTGGGCCGCCGCCGCCACGCCCGCGTCGATGTTGCGCCAGATGCGCTGGGCGTCCGGCACCTCCAGCAGCTGGCCCAGCTTGCCGAGCACGCGCTGTGCATCAGCCGAACTTCTGGGCTCCATGGCCAGCACCTTCAGGCCCAGCGATTCCAGCCGCTGCACACCGCGCGATGACGTGGCCATGAGCACCACATCGGGCTTGAGGGCCACCACTGCCTCGATGTTGGGGTCGATTCCGCCGCCCACCTGCGGCAGCGAGCGCACCTGCGCGGGATAGTTGGAATAGCGGTCCACACCGATCAGGCGATGGCACTGACCCAGCTCGCACACGCTTTCGGTCAGCGACGGCAGCAGCGTGATGATGCGTTGCGGGCTGGCCGGCAGCGTCACGGTCACGCCGCGGTCGTCGGTCACCTGCAGGGCCTGCGCACCAAAGGCCAGGGTCAGCACCAGGGCAGCCAGAAGTTGTCTCATGCCTTGTCTTTCAGCGTCAGCGGCAGGCCGGCCGCCATCAGGGTGACCCGGTCGCACGCAGCCGCTACCTGCTGGTTCAGCCGGCCCAGCGCGTCCACGAAAGCGCGCACCCCGGCGCCCATGGGGATCACGCCCAGGCCGATTTCATTGCTCACCAGAATGACCGGGCCGGTGTGGTCGCCCAGGGCCCGTACCAGCGCGTCGGCCCCGGCCTGCGCCGGCGCGGCTTCACCGCGGGCAGGCATCAGCAGGTTGGTCAGCCACAGCGTCAGGCAAACCACCACCACCAGCGTGTCCGCCGCGCTGTGCCGCACCAGGGCACCGGCCAGGTCCAGCGGCTCTTCCAGCGTCACCATGCCGGGCACGCGCTGCGCCCTGTCGCGCTGATGGCGTGCGATACGGTCGCGCATCTCGTTGTCCCACGCCGTGGCCGTGGCAACGAACACCGCGCGGTGCGCGGGTGATGCGCCCAGCCACTGCGCCGCCAGCGTTTCCGCCCGTGCCGATTTGCCGCTGCGCTGGCCGCCCAGGATCAGTTCACGCATGGCGTTCAGCCCATTGCGTGACGATGCGGTGCAGCTGCGCCGCGCCGTCGGTCAACGCCGCCGGCCCCGGCTGCAGGATGTCGGCGGACTTGATTTCAAACAGCTGCCCGTGCCTGACGGCATTCACGTCCTGCCAGCCGGCGCGCGCCGCCACTTTTTCGGGGCGGAATTTCTTGCCGCACCACGAGCCGATGATGATGTCCGGGTTGCGCCGCACAATGTCGGCGCCGTCGGCAATGATGCGGTTCTTGCCCAGGCTTTGCGTGGCCAGCTCGGGAAAGATGTCGTCCCCCCCCGCAATGCCAGCGAGCTGCGACACCCACTGGATCGCGCTGATGTGCGGCTCGTCCCATTCTTCAAAAAACACGCGCGGGCGTCGTGGCAGCGCCCGGCCTGCGGCCTGCATCTGCTGCAGCGTTTCACGCATGGCCTGCAGCAGTTCCAGCCCGCGCTGGGCCTGCCCCACCATCGCGGCCACCTGGTAGAGCATGGCGAATATTTCTTCCACGCTGCGCTGGTTGAACACCGTGACCTGCACGCCATGACGGATCAGCGCGCTGGCAATGTCGGCCTGCAGGTCTGAAAAGCCGAACACGCAGTCCGGCTGCAGCGCCAGGATCCTGTCGATCCTGGCGCTCAGGAACGCACTGACCCTGGGTTTTTCCTCGCGGGCGCGGCGCGGCCGCACGGTGTAGCCCGAGATGCCCACGATGCGCGCCTCCTGTCCCAGCAGGTACAGCCATTCGGTCGTCTCTTCGGTCAGGCAGACGATGCGCTGTGGACCCTGCGGGATGGAAAGCGGTGCGATGGCAGGCAACATGGTCGGGCTATTGTGGCTGCCAGCGCAGGGTGAAATACACGGCGCGGCCCGGCTGGTTGTAGCCATAGCTGGTTTCGTAGCGGCGATCGGTCAGGTTGTTGACCTTGGCCTGCAGGCTCCAGTCGCGCGCCAGCTGCCAGTCGGTGTACAGGTCCAGTGTGGTGTAGGCGTCCAGCCGCCGGGTATTGGCTGCATCGTCAAACCGCGTGCCCACATGCAGCAGCGATGCGCCATAGCGCCAGGCCCCGCTGCGACGGTCCACCCCCAGGGACAGCTGCTCCTTGGCGCGGCGCGGCAGCTGGCGGCCGTTGGCCTCGTTGCGCGGATCCAGCGTGTCCAGGCCGGCACGCAGCCCCCAGGCTCCCAGCTTGCCCTCATAGCCCAGCGTCCAGCCGTCGATGCGGCTGCGCGGGATGTTGATGGGCAGCGTGGTGTTGGTCATGTAGCCGCGGATGCGGTTGTCAAAGCGCACCAGCTTCAGTTCATGCCCGCCAGCTGCCCAGGTCAGGCCGATGTCGGTGTTCTTTGCCGTCTCGGGCTGCAACGCGGCATTGCCAAAACCGGGGAAGTAAAGCTGGTTGAACGACGGGGCCACAAAGCTCGTGCCGTGCGACGCGTTCACGCGCCAGGCCGGGCTGATGCGGTAGCCATACCCCGCAAAACCCGTGCTGCTGCCGCCAAACTGCGAATTGCGGTCACGCCGCACATTGACCTGCCAGCTGTGGTTGCCCTGGTTGCCGCTCAGGCCGGCAAACACTCCTTCAATGGTGCGCTGCGTGACGCTGTAGGCGGTGGAGCCGCCGACCTTCTGCTCACGGTGTTCCAGCCCCGCCAGCAGCACGCCCAGCGGCGTGTCGATATTGTTCTGCCAGGTCCATTGGTCCTGCTGCGTCCTGAAAGCGCCAGGCGTGACCGCCGCAATGACGTTGGCGGTATCCACGCCCTGGGCAAAGCGCAGCTCGGTCTGCCAGCCCGGTGTCACCCGGCCCTGGATGCCGGCCTGCAGCGTGGAGGCACGCACGGCCGAGCGTGAATCCACGCCGGGGCCGTCGTCAAAATGGCTGACACCGTCCGAATACAGCAGTGAGGCATCGGCACGCCATTGCGGATTGATCTGCAGCGCGACGGATGCGTTGACCGCGTCCTGGGAGAACGGGTCCATGTCGGCGTTGTGGTTGCCAAACTGCACCTTGGGATTGGTGGATGAAATGCCGCGCTCGCGCAGTTGCTGCAGGCCCAGCGCCCAGGTCCAGGCGCCCTGCCCGCCAGTGAAGCCGCCCGTCCACTGGCGCCAGCGCTCGCTGCCCAGCGTGGCCGACGCGTAAGGGTGAAAGCCCTGTTTGCCCCGGCGCGTGAAGATCTGCACCACGCCGCCCACGCCTTCGCTGCCGTACAGGGCGGAGGCCGGCCCCTTGAGCACCTCGATGCGCTCGATCATGTCCACCGGAATGTTGTCCCAGCTGGGCGTGCCGGCGGTGGCCGAGCCGTAGCGCACTCCGTCGATCAGCAGGATGGTGTGGCGCGATTCGGTGCCGCGCAGGAACACACTGGACGTTTTGCCGGTGGCGCCATTGGCGCTCATCTGCAGTCCGGCGGTGCGCGCCAGCAGCTCGGGCAGCGTGCGCGCAGTGGACGTTTCGATCTGCTCGCGGTTGACCACCACCACCTCGCTGACCAGGTCGTCGGTACGGGTGGGGTTGCGCGTGGCCGTGACCACGTTTTCACCCAGTGCCGCGACCTGCACGGGCGGAGTTTGGGACAGGGACGGCGTAGCAGCGCCAAAGGCGCCGCACAGGGCCAGCGGGAGCGCGGCCAGCCGCGCACGGAACACAGGGGTTTTCATCAGTGAAGTAACCAAGGCAAATGCCCTCACCGGCTTCCCCGCCGGTGCTTGGGCGTCACGGCGGCGCGGTTTGACGCGCACCACCACCTTGTTGGCCGGTATCCGGGCTGATGGAACGACTTCTGTCGCCTTCCCAGGCGCGTGCAGGACGCGCCCAGTGGCTGCTGGACAGAAGCGGAGCCCGAAGGCCCGTCCACTTACCGTTGCGGGGGCAGCGCAGGTTAGGTCTGCCGGCTGACGGGCCGACCCTCCTGCTTCCCGTTGAACTGCGGCATGTGAGCCACACCGCGAGCACCAACCCGTACATTTTAGGGGCGAAACCTGCCGCTAACCCTACAATCGGTCGCTGTATGGCCAGCCCCGCCCAAATCGACCAGATCGCCGAACGCGTAGAGCGCCTGCTGGTGCGCTACGAAGAACTGCAGCGCACCAACGCGCTGCTGGCCAGCCAGGTCGAGGCGCTGACCCAGGAGCGCGATTCGCTCAAGTCCCGCCTGTCGGCCGCCCGCTCGCGCGTGGATGCGCTGCTGGAGCGACTGCCCGACATCAAGAACGCGGCCTGATACGCGCCGCCTGCCCCGTTCCCCTTTCCTCCACGCATCCCCCATGGCCACCAAACAGCTCGAAGTGCAGATCATGGGCCAGAGTTACCTGCTCGGCTGTCCCGAAGGCGGTGAATCGCGCCTGCTGGACGCCGTGGAAAAGGTGGACACCGCCATGTGCAGGATCCGCGACGCCGGCAAGGTCAAGGCGCGCGACCGCATTGCCGTGCTGGCCGCGCTGAACCTGGCGTTCGACATCACCGAACGTCCCGCCCCGCAGGACACGCCGCCATCGTTCCAGGCCTCGGGCTTTGGCAACGGAGACCCGGGCGACAGCGCCGACGGCACGCTGGGCGTGCCCGATCCGCGCCTGGGCTCGCTGGTGCAGCGGCTGGACCGCGCGCTGGGCGAAGACGGCCGCCTGCTCTGAGCCTTGCAGTTTCTGCAACGGCCTTTTGCAAGGCCGTGCAGCGCAGGGTCCATGGCACGGACGCCTCCAAGCGCCTACAATCCACAACGTCTGCAGTGCATGCCGGGCTTTATATCTCCTTGAACCAATGCTCTTAGAGCACGGGCCTGGAACATCCCCTGGTGAGCGTGATCGTCTCGCGTCAGATGAACCCAACGCCAGGTTGACCTAGCCCACCTGAACCCCCGGTTCAGGATGCCGGTCCGGTGGCACTTGCAGACACCTTTCTTCTCCCTCCTGCCTCCCGCACGCCGACCTCCCCCGCCTGTCTCATGTCGCTCGAACCCCTGCTCATTCTTGAACTCGCCCTGCTGGGCATCGGCACCGGCTTTCTTGCCGGGCTGCTGGGCATTGGCGGCGGCATGCTGATGGTGCCTTTCATCACCATCATCATGTCGTCGCGCGGCGTGGGGCCTGACCTGGCCGTCAAGATGGCGATCGCCACGTCCATGGCCACCATCATCTTCACGTCCATTTCCAGCGTGCGCGCGCACCACAAGCGCGGCGCCGTGCGCTGGGACATCGTCAAGCGGCTGGCGCCCGGCATCGTGCTGGGCAGCCTGGTCAGCAGCCTGGGTGTGTTCGCACTGCTCAAGGGCAGCTGGCTGGCGGTCTTCTTCGGCCTGTTCGTGAGCTTTTCGGCCACGCAGATGTTCCTGGACAAGAAGCCCAAGCCCACGCGCCAGATGCCCGGCACCAGCGGCCAGCTGGCCGCGGGCGGTGTCATCGGCTTCCTGTCGGGCCTGGTGGGCGCGGGCGGCGGCTTCATCAGCGTGCCGTTCATGACCTGGTGCAATGTGGCCATCCACAATGCCGTGGCCACTTCGGCCGCGCTGGGCTTTCCGATCGCGGTGGCCAACGTGGCCGGCTACATCATCAGCGGCCAGGGCGTGCAGAACCTGCCAGCGGGGTCGTTTGGCTACATCTGGCTGCCCGCGCTGGCCGTGATCGCGCTGGCCAGCGTATTCACCGCGCCCCTGGGCGCCAGGGCCGCGCATGCGCTGCCCGTGGGCAAGCTCAAGCGCGTGTTTGCCAGCATCCTGTACCTTCTGGCCGCCTACATGCTTTGGAAAGGCCTGACCAGCTCATGACCACCCCCCTGAACCCGCGCATCACCCGCATCCAGCTGTCGTCCTGCTACCTGCCACTGGCCACGCCGATCAGCGACGCCAAAGTGCTGACCGGGCGGCAAAAGCCGATGACCGAGGTGGCCATGCTGTTTGCGCAGGTGCAGACCGAAGACGGCCAGCAGGGCCTGGGCCTGAGTTATTCCAAGCGTGCCGGCGGCCCCGGCCAGTTTGCCCATGCCCGTGAGATCGCGCCCGCCCTGCTGGGTGAAGACGCCAGCGACATCGGCCGCCTGTGGGACAAGCTGTGCTGGGCCGGTGCCTCG
>CAZUJD010000084.1:0-6886 GCA_964620025.1 uncultured Ramlibacter sp.
CCTTAGGACGTGGCTGGACAATGCGTCGCCTAGGAGTATCCTCGGCCCGCATGCCGAACCGTTGCACCGCATGCAAGAAAGTAAGGGAGCCTGGATGCTGAAGTCCCTGGGGTTGCGCACCCAGCTGGCCCTGCTGGTGGCGGCGGCCCTGGTGCCGGTGTTTGTGCTGGTCATGCTGTCGGCCCTGCGCCAGCACGACGCGGCATGGCATCTGGCGCGCGCCAACCTGCTGACCGAAGCGCGACTGGCGGCATCGCGCCAGCAACGCCTGATCGACAGGACCAGCCACCTGCTGCAGGCCATGGCCAGCGCACCGGCACTCAAGGACCCCAACCTCAACCTTTGCGCGGCCTACCTGCGCAACCTGCTGGGCAGCTACCCCGACTACGTGCGCCTGGTGCTGGTCTCGGTGGACGGCCGGATCGTCTGCCGCGCACCTGACAGCGGTCCGGATGACGGCGTGGCCGACCAGGCACTTTTTCGTGCTGCGGTATCGGGTGAGGCGTTTGTCATTGGCGACTACATGCCGGGCCGTGGTGCGCAGCGGCCGACGCTGGGCTTTGGTGCCCCGGTGCGCAGGCCCGACGGCACCATGGGGGGCGTTGTGGTGGCCGAGCTGGATGCCGGCGTGCTGGCACGCGCCGTGGCTGCCGACGCGCCAGTCGGGGGCCTGGCATTGCTGCTGACGGACCGGCGCGGCACCGTGCTGGGCGTGCAACCGGAAGGAATCGCCGCAAGCGATGCCGCCGGGCGCGAGACCGCTGACCCTGCCGTGCGTCAGGCCTTGCGCACGCGCGATCTGGGGCTGCGCGAGGCCGTGGACGCCGTTGGCACGGAAAGGCTGTACGCCTTCCATGCGGTGGCCCGCAGTGCCGATCTGCCCGGTACCGGCTTGCTGGTGGTGGCCAGCCGGCCGCGTCACCAGGTGCTGGCGCAACCCGCGCAAGACCTGTACGGGCAGCTTGCTGCGCTGGTGCTCGCCGTGCTGCTGGGTGTGGCCGGAGCATGGTGGATCGGCACGCGCATGATCCTGCGTCCGGCGCGCAACATGCTGCGGGTGGTGCACAGGGTAGAGGCCGGCGACCTGGACGCGCGCGCCGATGCCGCGCCCGCCGACTGGCGCGACGAGCTGTCCCGGCTGGGTCGCGCCATCAACCGCATGGCCGGGGCCATGCAGGCCCGCCAGCAGGAGCTGGACAGGACGCTGCACGAAGCGGACAGAAGCCAGGCCTTGCTCGGGCTGATCATCAACAGCATGCGCGACGGCGTGATTGCGGTGGACCGCCAGGGCGACTTCCTGGTGTTCAACACGGCCGCCAGGCAGTTTCATCAGGTGCAACTGGCGCACCAGAACCTGGCGGCGCTGCACCAGTGGCATGAGCTGCTGAGTCCTGACACCCAACAGCTTGTACCGCCCCACGAAAAGCCGATCGCGCGGGCCCTTTTGGGCGAGAGCGTCGATGATCATGAGCTGCTGGTGCGCATGGAGGACGTGCGGGACCGCATCGTGAGCTGCAGCGCCCGGCCGCTGTATGACGCGCAGCAGCAGATCCTCGGTGCCCTGCTGGTGTTCTCCGACATCACTGCACGCAAGGCCGCCCAGCGCCAGCGCCAGCACCAGGAGCAGGTGCTGGAGCTGATCGCCAGCGGCGCCGCACTGGCCGAGGTGCTGGACGCCGTGGTCGCGCTGGTGGAGGCACAGGCTGCCGGCGGCAGGGGCGCGGTCTTGCTGGTGCAGGGGCCTGTGCTGCACGTGGCGTCTGCACCCAGCATGCCGCAGGCGCTGCGCCAGGAGCTCGAAGGCGTGCCTGTGGGAGAGCAGGGTGGCGTCTGCGGCGCCGCAGCAGCACGACGCGAACTGGTCGTGGTCGTGGACATCGAAACTGACCCCCTGACTGCTGGCTACCGTGCGCTGGCCCGGGAACATGGCTTGCGTGCCTGTCTGTCCATGCCGGTGCTGTCCGGCCAGGGGGAGGTGCTGGCCACCTTTGCCATCTACCACCGCGATGTGCAGCGTCCCGGCCCGCAGGCCCTGGCACTGATCGACACCGCAGCCCGGCTGGTGCGCATTGCGATCGAGCGCGACCGGGCCGCGCAGGCGGTGCAAGCCAGCGAAGCGCGCTTTCGGGAGCTGGCCAATACCGTGGACGATGTGTTTTACGTTCGCGAGCTGGCTGGCGACACGCTGCTGTACATCAGCCCGGCCTGTGAACGGGTGTGGGGCTACTCCGCAGCCGGCGTGATGGACAAACCGTGGGTGTTCCTGGAGTCAGTGCACCCGGAGGATGCCGAGCAGGCGCGCCAGGACATACGGCGCCAGCGTGAGGGCCATGCAACAGCGGCCGAGTACCGCATCATCCGGCGCGACGGCGCCGTCAGCTGGATACGCAATGACGCGTTTCCGGTCAAGGGCGAATCGGGTCAGGTTGAACGTGTGGTGGGCACGGTGCGTGACGTGACGCAGCGCAAGCTGGCAGAGCAGCGCCTGGCCTGGACCAACCGCTCGCTCAAGATGCTCAGCCGCTGCAACGAGGCGCTGATCCGGCTGGACGACGAGCCCCGGCTGCTGGACGAGGTATGCCGGCTGGCCGTGGAGGTGGGTGGTTACCGCATGGCCTGGGTGGGGTATGCCCAGGAGGGTGACGACCGCCTGATCCGGCCCATGGCCCATGCCGGCCAGGAGCAGGGTTACCTCAGTGAAATTTCGCTGAGCTGGCGTGACGACGAGCCGCGCGGGCTTGGGCCGGCCGGCCGTGCCGTGCGTACCGGGCAGGCCGTCGTGAGTGAGGACGTCACCCAGCGGGAAAGCAGCTTCCTGTGGCAGGACGCGGCACTGTCACGCGGGTTTCGCAGCCTGATCTGCCTGCCGCTGCGCGACGAAACGCGCAGCTTCGGCCTGCTGGCGCTGTTTGGCGCGGATACGCGACCTGTGAAAGATGACGAGATCCGGCTGCTGCAGGAACTGGCGGACAACCTGGCGTTTGGCATCGTGACCATCCGCGAGCGCAAGCGCTCGCACGACGAAATCGTGCGCCTCAATGCCCTGCTGGAGCAGCGCGTGCGCCAGCGCACGGCGCAGCTGGAGGTGGCCAACCGGGAGCTGGAAGCCTTCTCGTCATCGGTGGCGCATGACCTGCGCGCGCCGCTGGCGGCCATTGATGGCTTCAGTGCGGCGCTGGAACGCACGCCGCCACCCGCGCCCGAGCGCGCGGCGCACTATCTGCGCCGTGTGCGCGCGGGCGTTCGCCAGATGGGCGACATGATTGATGCGCTGTTGAGCCTGGCCCAGCTGTCGCGCGCCAGCCTGCGCTGGGAAGCCGTGGACCTGTCGGCACGTGCGCGCCGTGTGCTGGACGGACTGCGTGAGCATGAGCCGCAGCGCACCGTCCAGTTCAGCGTGGAAGACGGTCTGGCTGCGCAGGGCGACCCGAGGCTGCTGGATCTGGTGCTGGAGAACCTTCTGGGCAACGCCTGGAAGTTCACCGCAAACCAGACCAGCGCGCAGATCCACGTAGGCCGCACCACCAGCGGGCGGTCCGAGACCGGCCATGCCTTTTTCGTGCGCGACAACGGCGTGGGGTTTGACATGGCGTATGCGAACAAGCTTTTCGCAGCGTTCCAGCGCCTGCACGGGGTAACCGAATTTCCCGGCATCGGTCTGGGACTGGCCAATGTCCGGCGCATCGTGGCGCGCCACGGTGGACAGGTATGGGCCGAATCAGAGCCCGGGCAGGGCGCGACGTTCTATTTCACGCTGGGCGAGCAGCCGCTGGACTGACGCACATCACTGCGCCAGCAGCGTCTCGCGCAGTGCCGAGGCCTTGTCCTCGTTGAACAGGCCTTCCGCGCGCGCCAGCACATCGCCGTTGCGGTTGAGCACCACGGCATAGGCGTTTTGCGGCCCGCCCAGCCCTGCTGATCGGATGAACGCGGCGCGGTCGGTGAACACCGGCACCATCCGTTCCCGCTCTCCCTGTGAGGCATAGCGCGCAAGCAGCCGGTTTTCGATGGCGCTGCGACCCTGGGCATGGCCCGGGTCCTGCAGAACCGGCATGCGCAGCCAGTTGATCGCCGGGTAGCGGCGCAACTGCAGGCCATTGATCCAGCTTTCTATTTCCTCGTGCTGGTGCCTGCTGAAGGCAATCAGGGCCAGCGTGCGGTCCGACGGCAGGCCCTGGGGCAAGGTCAGGGTCTGCTGGTCCAGGCGCTTGGCCATCAGCGAGGGCAGCTTGCCCATGACGGTGGATTCGCTGGGCGCGGCAAAGGCCAGCGCCAGGGCCAGGGCAACGGCCATGCCCCAGGCCAATGTGTTCAGCCAGATACTCTTCATGGTGAACGCTCCTGCGTTTGAGCAACCGGTACAGCAAGATTGATGCAAGCCGGCAGACCCGCAGTGTTTCATACCCTCTGTTTGTGCTGCGACTGTCCGGTTGTAAAGTAAACGCGCCATTTGTTTTCAGACGTAACCGGTTAAACTCGGGGCATGGGCAGCAGCGACAAACCAGTGAAAGTTTCGTTCAAGGAGCAAATGCTCCGTGCGCGTGAGGACGCCATCGTCCACACCGTGAACCGCCTGCTGGCGGAGAAAGGCTTTGACGCCATGACCGTGGACGAGGTCGCAGCGTCAGTGGGTATAGCGAAAGCAAGCCTTTACAAACATTTCCCCAGCAAGGAAGACCTGGCGGCCGCCGCCATGGTGCGCGTCATGCAGCGGGCGCAGGACTTCCTGCGCGGCGTACCGGCGCAGCTGGGTCCGCTGGACAAGCTGAGAACTGTCGCGCGCTGGACCATGGAGGTGCAGCTGGCGGGTGAGATGCCGTCACTGCCGAGCCAGAACTCGTCGCTGCGGGCCACGCTCATGGCAAACCGCGACTATCTGGACGGCCTCATGACCATCAGCGACCAGTTGGGCGGCTGGATTGAAGCCGCACAGAAAGAGGGCACGCTTAACCCCGCATTGCCCCCCATCGCGGTGCTGTACACGCTGTACGCCCGTGCCTGCGATCCCGTGCTGGAATTTCTGAAAGCCGGCGGTCAGCATACTGACGCCCAGATTGTCGAGCTGGTGCTCAGCACCTGCTTTGACGGGTTGAACGCGCGCAAGCCCTGAGCTTTGCGGGGCAGCGCCGCACCCCCTGCTGCCTGCGCCGTCAGATCTCCACGCAGAACATTTCGCGAAAGCCCTGCTGCTCGCCCTTTCCGGCATAGCCCAGCGGGTTGGCCACCACCCGGCAACCCTGGTGCACATAGTTGCTGGGGCAGTGCAGGTGTCCGTGCAGCCACAGTGTGGCCAGGGGCAGCAGTTCGTCCAGCGCGTTGCAAAAGCCCGCTGTGCCCGGCACCAGGCCATAGCGAGGGTCGGCGCTGTGCAGGCTGGGCGCGAAATGCGTCACCACCACGGTGTCGCCTTCAAAGGGCTTGGCCAGTGCATCGCGCAGCCACTGCTGGCAGACCAGCGCCTGTTCACGCACGGCGTCGGCCAGCCAGGGCTGGCCATTGCGGGTCGTGCCTGTGGTGCGCAGGTACCAGTTGGCAGCGCGAAAGGCCTTCTCGCGCGCTTTCAGTTGCTGGGGCGGGCGAGCCTGCAGGGCCAGCGCATCAAAATCGCTCCAAAGCGTGGTGCCCACAAAGCGCTTGCCGTCAATGACCTGCGTTTCGCGTTCCAGCCAGGTGATGCCAAGGCGTTCGCAGGTCTCGCGCAGCCGTGCATGGGTGGTGTCGAAATCCACCGCGTCGTACTCGTGATTGCCGGGCACATACAACACCGGTACCGGCCAGCCGCGCAGCGGGGAAAATCGTTCCAGCCCGAAGTCTGCGCCCGGCAACTGCGAGCCGTACTGGTACGAGCCGATGTCTCCGGCCAGCACCAGCAGGTCGCAACCGGGCGCGGGACGCAGGCTGAAGCCGGGCTGGACTTCAAGGTGCAGGTCGGACAGCAGCTGGATTTTCACGCGCCCATTGTCGCCCGGGTGGTCATGCGCCCAGCGCGGCCTCTTCTTCCATGGCGCCCAGCAGCATCACGTCTGACAGCAGCGTGTAGGCCTGCGTCCAGGCTTCGCGGACCTCGGGCGTGAATTTTTCGCCCAGGCCCTGGTCCAGCGTCCACAGCAGTGCGCTGCCCACGGTGGCGTAGTGGCTGGCCTGCACGCCGTAGCGCACGTGGCGCGCGCCCAGCTGGCGCACCACAGGGGCCAGGCGTTCCAGGTCCTTGAGGCCGCTCACGGCCGCGCCGATCATGCTCATGAGCATCTGGCCCTGCTGGCCCATCTCGCCCTTGAACAGTGGGCGCAGGTTCGGGTCCAGCGTGAACAGACGGTTGTAGAACAGCTCGGCTGCTGCGGTGGCAATCGGCTTGACGTCGGCAAAGGTGGCTTGCACGAGGGTGATTTGCTGGGGTGTCATGGTGTGTTCCTTGAAGGGTTGGGTCAGTTGCTGAGAATCGTGGACAGGCGGTCCATCACGGCCGCGTCGGCGGCCGTCTGGGCGTCGCGGTCTGCTGTGGTGTAGGGCGAGACAATCGCCTTGGCGATGTCGATCTGGTCAAAGCTGTGTCGTGCACCGCTGTGCACCGTCATGGCCACGGCATTCCCGCTGGCGCTGCCCGCGCCCAGTGCGATGGCGACATTCACGCGGTTGCTGCATTTGCCGTCGGTGTAAAGCGGGTCAGTGGCCGCGTGCTGGATCGTGACCGGGGCATACGGCAGCCAGGTCGTCTTGTCCGGTGCCGATGCATTGCCACCAAACTCGTTGATGAGGCCACAGCCCGGATAGAACGCAAAGGCCTCCTTGAAGGGTTTGCTGCCGGGCGTGCCCTCATGGGACTGGTCCATGGAGGCCATCACGGCGCTGGCGCGGGCGATTCGGCGCGGCCGCGCTGGACTGAAGG
>CAZUJD010000084.1:6896-10998 GCA_964620025.1 uncultured Ramlibacter sp.
GCAGCGCAATGCGGCCGGCGGTAGCCAGGTTGCTGGCCAGCAGCCAGGCGCGGCCGGCAGCGGCGTCCTTGGGCCGCTCGACGGCTTCGTTCAGGCCGGCGCTGCCGTTGTTGCATTCATTGGTCAGCGCGCGGGAGGTGAAGCTGTCCACCAGCAGGCCCGTGTAGCCCGCCCTGGCCAGGCTCTCGCCCCAGCGCTTGTGGATGTGCGACAACGCCTTGATGGGCGGCTGGGCTTCCTTGGACTCCACGCCGTTGGACCACACGCCGGCGCAGCCGTGCATCATGACCACGGCGGCGTTGCGCTGTACTGCTGCGCTGTCCTGGAACAGGAAGCCCGTGAGCGCCTGTCCGTCCACGTTGGTGAAGCTGACCTTGGTCATGGTGACGGTACTGACCAGGGTCGCGCCCTGCGGTGCCTGGGCCACCTCGGGCATTTCCGTGTCGCTGCCGGCGCCGCCGCACGCGGTCAGGGCCATGGCGGCCAGGGCGCCCAGCAGGGCGCGGTTGAAGACGGCGATGCGGCGGCGGTTGCGCAGGCTCAAGGTGTTGCGGGGCAGGTTCATGCGGGCTCCAGGGTGTCGGTTGGGATGCCTTTGTCATCTCAACTCCCGTGCCAGCAAGAAAACCCAACAAAATCAACAACTTGCGCGCCCCATCCCGCCTGATGCTGTCGGTGTTTGCAGACACCCTGGCGCAGTGGCGGGGAACAATCCCTTTGAAATCAACAACTTGCGATGTCGGCGATCGCCGACAGGGGCGAGCGTGAATACTTCACGCCTTGAACGTCGCCGGGTCGATCTGGTGACGTCCGAGCAGCGCATAGAAGTCAGTGCGGTTGCGCTGGGCCAGCTTAGCGGCCTGGGTGACGTTGCCGCTGGTGAGCTTGAGTACCTGGATCAGGTAGTCGCGCTCGAACTGGCGGCGCGCCTCGTCAAACGGCAGATGTTCGCCAACCTGGGTGGACAGGGCACGCTGCACCAGCGCAGGGGGGATCTGCGTGGCCGTGCTGAGCACCACGCATTTTTCGACCACGTTCTGCAGCTGGCGCACATTGCCCGGCCAGGCGGCAGCGGCCAGCAATTCCAGCGCGCCGGGCGCATAGCCGCTCACGGCCTTGCCATAGCGCTGGGCCAGGGTCACCATGAAATGGTGTGCCAGCAAGGGGATGTCTTCACGCCGGTCCGCCAGCGCCGGCAGGTGCAGGCCCACGACGTTCAGCCGGTAGAACAGGTCTTCGCGGAAACGGCCCGCGGCCACTTCGTCGTCCAGCCGCCGGTGCGACGCCGAGATCACGCGCACGTCGATGCGCTGCGCACGCGCGCCGCCCACGGGGCGGACTTCGCGCTCCTGCAGCACACGCAGCAGCTTGACCTGCATGGGAAGTGGCAGATCGGCGATCTCGTCCAGAAACACGGTGCCGCGCTGGGCGCTCACGAACAGGCCGGGGTTGTCCCGTACGGCGCCGGTGAAGGCACCCTTGACGTGACCGAACAACTCTGACTCGATGAGGTTTTCAGGGATGGCGCCGCAGTTCACCGCCACCAGCGGCGCCTGGCCGCGGGGACTGGCTGCATGGATGGCGCGCGCGAGCAGTTCCTTGCCGGTGCCGCTGTCGCCATGGATCAGCACCGAGGCATCGCTTTGCGCCAGCATGCGCGCCTCGGCCAGCACCTGCTCCATGCGCGGGCTGCGCGTGAGGATGGATTCGCGCCAGGCCTCGCCGGGCTCTTCGCCAGGCATGTCAGCCCCCAGTGCCCTGGACGCGGCCAGGGCCCGGTCTACCTCGGCCATCAGCTCGCGGGCTTCAAAGGGTTTGGTGATGTAGCCAAACACGCCGCGCTGCAGTGCCTTGACTGCGTCGGGAATGGTGCCGTGCGCGGTGAGCATCAGCACGGGCAGCAGCGGGTGTCGCCGGTGCACGGCCTCGAACAGCTGCAGCCCGTCCATGCCGCCCATGCGCAGGTCGGTGACCAGCAGGGCCGGCAGTTCGTGGTCCAGCCGCGCCAGCGCCGCCTCGCCGCTGCCGGCTTCAATGACCTCATGGCCTTCATGCCGCAGCCTCAGTGAAAGCAGCCGCAGCAAGGCTGCGTCGTCGTCAACGATGAGGATGCGGGCCATGCTGGGTGCTCGTCTGCCTAGACCACCGGTGCATGCAGATACACATGGAACGTCGTTCCTTCGCCGGGCTGGCTGTCCACATCGATGGTCCCGCAATGCAGGCTCACGCACTCCTTGACGATATGCAGTCCGATGCCGGTGCCCTGGATGTTGCCCACGTTGGTGCCACGATGGAAGCTCTCGAACAGCCGGGGCAGATCCGCCGGGGGGATGCCGATGCCGCGGTCGCTCACGCTCAGATGCAGCCGTTCGCCGTCGGGGTCTGCCTTGCAGGTCACCGGCGTGTCGGGCGGCGAGTACTTGAGCGCGTTGCCCAGCAGGTTGACCATGATATGGCGCAGCAGGTGCGGGTCAACCTGGCGTGCACTGTCCACGTCGTTGCACTCCATGGTGATGCGCGCGGCCTGCGGGTGGGCACGGTCCATTTCCGTGGCGATCTGCACCATCAGGTCGGACATGCGCTGGGGCCGGGGACTGAAGACGAACTTGCCGGACTCCAGCTTGCTGGTCAGCAGTACCTGGTCCACCATGTCGTTCATCCGGGACACGGCGGTCTTGATGAGCGTGAGCATTTCCTTGCGCTCGTCCGAGGGCAGCCGCTCACCGTAGTCGTCCAGCAGCTCCACCGACGACAGGATGGCCGCCAGCGGTGTGCGGAACTCGTGCGAGGCCACAGCCACGAACCGCGACTTCAGCTCGGACAGCTCGCGTTCGCGCACCAGTGCGCTGCGGATGTCCTGCTCCACCTGGCGGCGCAGCGTCACGTCGGTCAGGAAGTTCAGCGTAGCCGGCGCGCCCTGCCATTCGAACACCACGCCGCTGATCTCCAGCCAGCGGATGTCGCCGCTGACATGCAGCACACGGAACTGGTAGTTGTTTTCCACCGTCTCGCCGCGCAGGCGCCGCATGTGGTTGCCCAGCACCCGTTCGCGGTCGTCCGGATGGATGAATTCGATGAACGGCCGTGTGGTGGCCTCCTGCTCGGTCATGCCGGTCAGGGACAGCGCCCGCGGGTTGGCGTAGAGGATGCGACCCTGCGCCGTGACGAGGATGCCTTCGCTCACGTTTTCAACAACGGTGCGGTACTTGGATTCGGAATCGGCCAGCGCGCGCTCTGCCGCCTTGCGGCGCGAAATGTCGCGGATGAACGAGCTGAACGTGTACTGGTCTCCCGTGCGCACGGGCCAGACCGACAGTTCGGCGTCGAACTCCTCGCCATTGCGGCGCAAGGCCGTGGTTTCCACCCGCCGGTTGAAGATCTGGGACGAGCCGTCTCGCATGAAGCGTTCTATGCCCGCGTTGTGCATGGGCCGGTGCACCGGCGGGACGATCAGCTCGGTCAATGTCTGGCCAACAGCCTCGACACGTGACCAGCCGAACATGCGTTCGGCCGCCTTGTTCCAGTCAATGATCTGGCTTTGCGCATCAATGGTGACAACAGCGTCGTTGGCCGTGGCGATCAGTGCCTGCAGCCGTGCGGTGGCATCGCTCAGGCTGCGCTCGGCATCGGTACGCCGGCTGATCTCGGCACGCAGCCGCGCGGTGGTGTCCAGCTGCCAGGTGACATCACGTGCAATGTGCGTTACCCGCAGCAACCCACCGCCCGGGCCGCGCACGGCAAAAGCGCTTTCGCGCAGCCAGGCCGTGCGGCTTTGCATCACCGCGTCGGTGGGCCGTGGCGGCTGGGTGATGCGGAATTCTTCGGTGTAGCCACGCGACGGCTCGGCTGTGAGCGCCGCCCGGGCCTGGGCCAGTCGTGCCCGGTCGTCCGGGTGCACAAACTCCATCAGGGTCTGTGGCCCGCTGCCCCGACCTTCAGCGGCAAAGCCCCAAAAATGCTCGAAAGCCGCATTCGAATAGGTGACCTGTTGCGTGGCCGGATCCCAGACCCAGAGCATTTCATCGATGCTCTGTGCGACCTGAGCCAGCCATTCATCACCCAACGGCGGCTGGGTTGCTGAGGTGGGCAAAGCTGGCTGGCT
>CAZUJD010000085.1:0-10933 GCA_964620025.1 uncultured Ramlibacter sp.
CCAGGCGGCCGCCGAGGCTTGTGAGGCGTTCCAGGCGCCGCTTTCTGGAAGACAGTTGGCGAGCTGGATGGCTGCAACCGGCTGGGTTGCATTGCACTGGGCCACGACATCGCGCGCACAGCCTTCGCATCGGCCACACTGGGTGGCCACGCCGAGCTCGAACTGGATGTCGTCAAAGCCCATGCCTGCGCGCACATGGCGGGCAATGTCGCGATCGGAAACTCGGTGGCAGACGCAGACAATCATGGCGATGGGCAGGCTATTGGCTTGCTGTTGATGATGAAGTGATTATAAATGCGAATCCGTCGCATTTGCAATAACAATGGCGGCTGTAATGTCTGCCGGTGTCGCACAGCCGCAAAGGGCCTGCGCCATCTCGTATTCGTCACGCAGCAACCGAAGCACATGAGCTGCCCCCACTGCGCCCGCATTGGCCAGGCCCCAGATGCAGGGTCGCCCGACCAACACGGCACGGGCTCCCAGGGCCAGTGCCTTGAGCACATCGGTGCCCCGGCGGATTCCGCCGTCGACCAGCAGCGGCAGCAGGCCGTCTACTGCTTGCGCAATGCGGGGCAGTGCATACGCCGTGCTGACGGCGGTGTCCAGTGTGCGGCCGCCATGGTTGGAGACAATCAGCCCGGCTACACCGAGCGCGGCTGCCTGCCGGGCGTCGTCGGCGTTCATGACGCCCTTGAGCAAGACCGGCAGCCGTGTGATGCCGAGCAACCATTGCACATCGGCCCAGGTGGGAGCGGTGTCCAGCAGCGATGTGGCGGCTGGCGCGCCGTCCAGGTTGACCGCGCGGATGCCCGCAGGCAGGCGAAAACCCGCACGCCGTTCGCGGTCGCGTGCGCCCTGCACGGGCGCGTCAACGGTCAGCACCAGCGCCTGGTAGCCCGCAGACTCGGCGCGCTGTACCAGTTGCTGCGTGAAGCCGCGGTCTGCCTGCAAGTACAACTGGAACCACAAAGGGCCGGCTTCCGGGTAGGCTGCAAAGGCATGTGCCACTGCTTCCAGGGGCTGGCTGGCCTGTGAGCTCAGCAGCAGGCCGGCGCCCTGCGCAGCCGCCGCATGGGCCATGGCTGTTTCCCCGTCGGCGTGTGCCATGCACTGCCAGGCCATGGGTGCCACCATCAGCGGGTGGGACAGTGTGCGGCCCAGCAGTTGCACCCGGGTGTGGAAGCCGTCAAGCGGCTGCAGTACTCGCGGCAACAGGCTCAGGCGGTCCCAGGCGTTGCGGTTCGAGCGCACCGTGATCTCGTCACCTGCGCCTCCGCAGAAGTACGCCCAGGCGCTGTCGTCCAGCCGGCCGCGCGCATGTGCCTCATGGTCGGCCAGCGTGACCAGTCCTGCTGGCAAGGCCTCGACAGCCGGTGTCACGTGTCCGCCCACTGGCGCAGCAGGTTGTGGTACGTGCCGGTCAGCGTCGTGATGGCGTCGTTGTCGCCGTGCTGTTGTCGCAACTGCATGAGGGCCATGTCCATGTCATACAACAGGCGGCGCTGCTCGTCGCTTCGCACCATGCTTTCAACCCAGAAGAAACAGGCCACGCGCGCACCGCGCGTGACCGGCAGCACCTGGTGCACGCTGGTGCCAGGGTACAGCACGGCATGGCCGGCTGGAAGCTTGACAGACTGTGAGCCATAAGTGTCACGCACCAGCAGCTCACCACCTTCGTACTCGTGCGGGTCGGACAGGAACACGGTGCACGACACATCGGTGCGCACGCGCTGGCCGTTTTCGGCAAACCGGATGGCGTTGTCCACGTGTTCGCCATAGTGGTTGGCTGTTCCGCTGTACCGGTTGAACCGCGGCGTGAACACCTTGCGCGGCAACGCCGCGCTCAGAAACAGCGGCTGGCGGTCCAGGCCGCGCAGCACGCTGGCTCGCACCGTACGCGCCGCTTCGCAATCGTGGGGCAACTGCTCGTTGTGCTTGACCCGTGCGGCCAGGTCGCCGGCACTGGCGCGCCCATCGCTCCAGGGCGCTGCATCCAGCAGGTCTCGGGCTGCGCGTACCTCTGCAGCCGTCAGGATATCGGGAATGGCAAGGAGCATGGCGGTGGCTTTGCTCTGTAGGGTTGGGCAGGACGGTCAGAACTTCGCGGTCAGCGCCACCTGCAACTGGCGGCCCGCTCCCGGAATATAGTGTCCTCGGTAAAGCGATTCAGCATAGAGCTTGTCGGTGATGTTCGTCAGGTTGGCCTTGACGCTGAAGCGGTCGTTGACGGTGTACTCGGCCATCAAATCAGCGGTGGCGAAAGCCGGCGCCTCCCACGAGGGGGCCGTCACGTCGGCCGGCGCCTGCGCACTGCGGAAGTTCAGGCCGCCGCCCACGCGCCATTGCGGCGTGAGCTGGTAGGAGGTCCACACGGTGCCGCTGTGCCTGGGGCTCAGGCCGGGGCGGTCGCCGGCGCGGTTGCCTACCGTGGTGACGGTGGACGCAGCCACATCCACCTTGGCCACCGGCATCCACATGTAGGAGCCATAGACCTCCCACTTTGGCGTCAGGCGGCCTGACACGTCGATTTCGAAGCCGGCCGTGTGGCGCTGGCCCGACAGCAACAAACGCGTGGCGGCGGTGTCGGGGTCGGTGTTGCGCTCGTTCTTCTTGGTGGCGTGGAAGATCGCCAGGCGTGTGGAAAAGCGCTTGTCGGCCGAATCGAGTTTGGCACCGAACTCGATATTCTGGCTTTGCTCGGGGTCGGTATTGGCGGACAGGGCGTTGTACGAGTAGGTGTCGCCCGAGGTGTTGAACGAGGTGCCGTAGGAAAAGTGATAGGAGTGCAGGGCGTTGGGCTGGTACAGCACGCCAAACCGCTTGCTCAGCTCTGAAATCTTCTGCTGGTAGGTGGCTGTGACAGCGCCGGTGGCCGGTGTCGTGGTGGCGTAGTTGCCGCGCATGCTGTCATAGCGCAAGCCGCCCAGCAGCTTCCAGGCCGGTGCGATCTGGATCAGGTCCTGCACGTAGGCACCAAAGGCCCGTGACTGGAAATTGCTGGATGGGCGCAGTACACGTGCCCCTTCGTTGATGGCTGCGCCGTCGTCGGGCGTGCCGGCCAGCGTGTTGGGTTTGGCCGCGTTGGCGCCCACCACGCCGTACACCAGCTTTTCTTCTCGCGAGAAGTCCACGCCGGTGACCAGCTCGTGCTTGTAGCCCAGGGCTTCAAACTTGTTGGTGAAATCGCTTTGCCACTGCAGCGTGTCCACGTCCTGCACCTTCAGCTGCGTGCCCCGGGTGAACACGGTAGCAGGCCCGAAATTCGTCAGGTCCACAGCCTGTCCACCGGGCTGCAAGGCGTTGGCTGCAAAGCGCACGGTACCTGCGCGCTGGTCGCGCTTGAAGGCGCCGGTGCGCAGTTGCGTCTTGAGCTCGCTGTCATGGCTGAAACGGTGGGTATGAGCCAGGCTGGCAATGGTGGCCTGGCCGGCGTTGTAGTCGCTGGCCATGCCGAAATACGCATCAGGTGACAGGCCGCTGATCAGCGTGTTGGCCGCCGTGCTGTCACTGGCCCGTGGCTTGATCCACGGCAGGCCGTAGTTCATGCCGTTGTTGTTGTCCAGGTGGTAGAGGCTGGCTGAAAACTGATCGGCCGTGCCGATGCCGATGCGGTAGGCGGCTGCAATCCCCTTCTTGTCGATGCTGCTTCCGGCGCCGTTGTTGTCAGCCCTGGTGGCCATGGCGTTCAGGCGCAGCGCGGCATTCTCACCGGTGATGATGTTGAAGTCACCGGTCACCCGGGCGAAGTTGTGCGAGCCCAGCGTGGTGGTTACTTCATGCTCGTCGATCAGCCTTGGCTGCTTGCTGACCTGGTTGACAGCGCCACCGGTGGAGCCGCGGCCAAACAGCATGGATGCAGAGCCACGCAGCACTTCGATGCGGTCGTTGTTGAAGGTGTCCCGGTCATAGAAGGCCGGGTCGCGCATGCCGTCCATGAAGATGTCACCCGTGCCCGCCAGCGAAAAGCCGCGCAGGCGAATGTCTTCCTCGCCGCCTTCGGCCGCCAGGAAGGTGATGCCGGCGGTGTTGCGCAGCACGTCCTTCACGGTATCCAGGTTGCGGTCGTCGATCAGCTTCTCGGTCACCACGGTGATGGATTGCGGAATGTCCCGCAGCGCCTGGTTGCCCTTGCCGATGGTGGTGTTCGTGGCGCGTACGGAATCCTTGCCTTCGGGCGCTTCAGCGCGCTCGCGCACGGTGACCGGAGCCAGTGAACGGCCCTCAGTGGCCGGAGTTGCCGGGGCAGGGGCGGCGCTTTGGGCCCAGCTGCCCATGGATGCAGCGAGCATCAGCGCGCCCAGTGGCAACGCTGTTGCCGACGCTGAAGCGGGGGTGCTGCGCGCGGCCAGCGCGTGGGAACGGCGCATGCGAGCGCCGGATTTTTTCTTTGCCATGAAAGGCCTCCAGTGATATGCCCGCCGTAACGGGCGCAGTTGCTGCAAGGAGGCTGGCTGGAAAGGCCCTGCGCGGAGTCAGGGCCGTGGACTGGCTTGCCGATGAGAATAATTCGTAATTGTATTGTAAATACGAATACATCTCATCAACATCTTTGGTGCGCGTTGCCTGTGGGCAACGTCACGGCAGGGTCAACGTTCAGCGAAGGCGCGTTCGACCACGAAGTGGGCGGCATGCTGCATGTTGCCTTCGGTGAAGCCCTGCTCTTCGAGCATGTGCTTCAGGTCCTTGAGCATTGCGGGGCTGCCGCAAATCATGAAGCGGTCGTTGTCCAGCGATGGCGCAGGCAGGCCCAGATCGCTGTAAAGCTTGCCCGACGCCATCAGTTCGGTGATTCGGCCTTCATTGCGGAACTTCTCGCGCGTCACAGTGGGGTAATACAGCAGCTGGTTTTTGACGAATTCGCCCAGGTACTCGTGCTCATGGAGTTCGTGCTCGAACATCTGGCGGTAGGCCAGTTCGGCCTGCGTCCGGCAGCCGTGGACGATCACGACCTTTTCAAATCGCTCGTAGGTCTCGGGGTCCTTGATCAGCGAGAGGAACGGCGCCAGGCCCGTGCCCGTGGCCAATAGCCACAGAACCTTGCCCGGCAGCAGGTTCTGCAGCAGCAGCGTGCCCGTTGGCTTGCGCCCGACGATCAGGTCGTCGCCTGGCTGCAGGTGTTGCAGGCGGGACGTGAGCGGCCCTTCGGGCACCTTGATGCTGAAAAACTCCAGAGTTTCCTCATGGTTGGCGCTGGCGATGCTGTAGGCGCGCAGCAGCGGCTTGCCATTCACAGGCAGGCCGATCATGGTGAACTGGCCGTTGACAAAACGGAAGCCCGTATCGCGGGTGGTGGTGAAGCTGAAGAGCTGGTCGGTCCAGTGATGGACGGTCAGGACTTTTTCGGTTTGGAAGGCACTCATGGGCAGGATTTTCGCTCATGACTTATGCCCTTTGCGTCTGTAGCCCTGCACAACTGGTTATGAAGCCGCAACCCGTTTTGCCGGGGCGCACAAGGTAAGAAGCCGGCCTGTGGCCGGCTTGGCTGCCTGGTGCATTGGCGGGTCAGCTCAGCTCACCCATCTGGCTTTGCAGGTAATTCTGCAGGCCCACCTTGGACAGCAGGTCAATCTGCGTTTCCAGGAAATCGATGTGCTCTTCGGTGTCGTCCAGGATGCCTTGCAGCAGGTCGCGGCTCACATAGTCGCGTACGCTTTCGCAGTGCGCGATGCCGTCCTTGATGGTGGCCTGCGCACCCTGTTCGGCCTTGAGGTCACAGGCCAGCGCCTCTGGCACGTCTTCACCGACCAGCAGCTTGCCCAGATCCTGCAGGTTGGGCAGGCCGTCCAGCATGAAAATGCGATCCATCAGCTTGTCGGCATGTTTCATCTCGCCGATGGATTCCTCGTATTCCTTCTTTGCCAGCTTGTCCAGGCCCCAGTGCTTGTACATGCGGTAGTGCAGGAAGTACTGGTTGATGGCCGTCAGCTCGTTCTTGAGCTGGGCCTGCAGGTGCTCTATGACTTTGGGGTCACCTTTCATCGCGCTCTCCCGACAATGGTTTCGATGTTTCCATTGTCGGGGATTTTCGCGTTCAGGCGGGCGCCGCGCTGCGGATCAGGTGGTCAAAGGCACCCAGGGCCGCCTTGGCGCCGTCACCGGCAGCGATGATGATCTGCTTGAACGGCGTGGTGGTGGCATCTCCGGCAGCAAACACGCCGGGGACGGATGTTTGCCCCTTTGCGTCCACAACGATCTCGCCATGCCGTGAAAGCTCCACCGTGCCCTTGAGCCAGTCGGTGTTGGGCACCAGGCCGATCTGCACGAACACGCCTTCCAGATCTACACGATGCTGCTCGCCACTGGTACGGTCCTTGTAGGTCAGCCCGTTGACCTTCTGGTCGCCGGTGATTTCGGTGGTTTGTGCGTTCATCACCACAGTCACGTTGGGCAGGCTGCGCAGCTTGCGCTGCAGCACCTCATCGGCACGCAGCCTGGTGTCGTATTCAATGAGTGTCACATGTGCAACGATGCCGGCGAGGTCGATTGCTGCTTCCACACCCGAATTGCCGCCGCCAATCACAGCCACCCGCTTGCCTTTGAACAGCGGGCCGTCGCAGTGCGGGCAATAGGCTACCCCCTTGTTCTTGAACTCTGCTTCGCCTGGGACGTTGATGTTCCGCCAGCGCGCTCCCGTCGAAATAACCACTGACTTGGCTTTCAGCGAGGCGCCGCTTTCCAGCGTCACCTCAATGAGCTCGCTGCCGGGCACCAGGGCTTTGGCGCGCTGCAGGTTCATGATGTCCACGTCGTAGTGACGCACATGTTCTTCAAGGGCGAGCGCGAATTTCGGACCTTCGGTTTCCTTGATGGAGATGAAGTTTTCAATACCCAGCGTGTCCAGAACCTGGCCACCGAAACGTTCGGACGCAATGCCGGTGCGGATGCCCTTGCGGGCGGCGTACACGGCGGCGGCAGCGCCGGCGGGACCGCCGCCGACGATCAGCACGTCAAACGGGTCCTTGGCACTGATCTTCCTGGCCTCACGCTCGGTGCCCGACGTGTCCACTTTGGCCAGGATTTCTTCCAGGCTCAGGCGGCCATTGCCAAACATGGTGCCGTTCAGGAACACCGTGGGCACGCCCATGATCTGGCGCTCTGCAATCTCGTCCTGGAACTGCCCGCCTTCGATCATCGTGGTCTTGATGCGCGGGTTCTGGATGGCCATCAGGTTCAGCGCCTGGACCACGTCAGGGCAGTTGTGGCAGGTCAGCGAAACGTAAACCTCAAATTCAAGGTCTGCATCCAGCGCGCGGATCTGGTCCAGCAGCGCCTGTTCGACCTTGGGTGGGTAGCCCCCCACCTGCAGCAGTGCCAGCACAAGCGAGGTGAACTCGTGTCCCATGGGCAGGCCGGCAAAGCGCGGGCCGTGGTTTTCACCGGGACGGTTGACCGAAAAGGACGGTGTGCGGTACGGGCTGCCGGTTGACTCGGTCACGGTGATGAGGCTGGAGGCCTCCGCAATGTCTTTCAGCAGCGCACGCATCTCGGCCGAAGCCGGGGTGTCGTCCAGCGCTGCGACGATTTCGACGGGCTGCGAAATGCGTTCGAGGTAGGCGGCGAGTTGGGCTTTGAGGTTGGCGTCAAGCATGGGTGATCTCTTGAAATGCAGCGGAATGAAAAAGGGGGCCCACCACGAAACGGCGCTGCCGGATCGCTGGTGTCGCCCCCTTGAGGGGGAGGCAGCGCGGGTGCGCTGCTCCAGGGGCAGTTAGATCTTGCCCACGAGGTCCAGGGACGGAGCCAGTGTCTTGGCGCCTTCTTCCCACTTGGCCGGGCAAACTTCACCGGGGTGTGCTGCCACGTATTGGGCAGCCTTGAGCTTGCGAACCAGGTCGGCGGCGTTGCGGCCGATGCCTTCGGCGGTGATTTCCAGAGCCTGGATGACGCCCTGCGGGTCCACGATGAAGGTGCCACGGTCGGCCAGGCCTTCAGCTTCGCGCATGCACTCGAAGTTGCGCGTCACGGTGCCGGTGGGGTCGCCGATCATCGTGTACTTGATCTTGCGGATGGTGTCCGAAGCGTCGTGCCAGGCCTTGTGCACGAAATGCGTATCGGTGGACACCGAATACACCTCCACACCCATTTTCTGCAGTTCGTCGTAGTGGTCGGCCACGTCGCCCAGTTCGGTCGGGCACACGAAGGTGAAGTCTGCGGGGTAGAAGAAGAAGACAGCCCATTTGCCCTTGACGTCGGCATCCGAGACTTCAATGAACTTGCCGTTCTTGAAAGCCTGGGCCTTGAAGGGTTTGATCTGGGTGTTGATGACGGACATGCGGGTTACCTCTCTTGAAAACCAAACGAAATGTGTTTGTGAGAGGTAGTTTATGTCCCAAATAAGAATAATTCCAATTAACTGATTGAATTCAGGCGATTTATTTTAGCTATATAAGCAGGCCCGGTACGATTTCGGAGGGCTCAATAGACCAGCCGCTCGGGTTTGATTTCCTGCAGGATGGTGGTCGCGATTTCCTCGATGCTTTTGGTGGTGGTGCTCAACCACCGGATGCCGGCGCGGCGCATCATCGCTTCGCCTTCGCTGACTTCCATGCGGCAGTTTTCCAGGCTGGCGTAGCGGCTGTTGGGACGACGTTCGTTGCGGATCTCGCTCAGCCGCTCGGGCTGGATCGTCAGGCCAAAAATCTTCCGGCGGTGCGGCAGGAGCGCTGCGGGCAGCTGCTGACGCTCGAAGTCCTCGGGGATCAAAGGGTAGTTGGCGGCCTTCAGTCCGTACTGCATGGCCAGGTACAGCGACGTGGGGGTCTTGCCACTGCGGCTCACGCCCACCAGGATCACTTCGGCGGCTTCCAGGTCGCGGTTGCTCTGGCCGTCGTCATGCGCCAGGCTGAAGTTGATGGCCTCAATCCGGTCGTGGTATTCCTTGCTCTTGCTCACGTCGCTGAAGCGGCCCACACGATGGTGGGACTTGATGCCCAACTCGGTCTCCAGCGGGTGCACGAAGGTGCCGAACATGTCCAGCAGCATGCCCCTGCAGCCTTCCTGGATGACCTTGAGTACCTCCATGTTGACCAGCGTGGTGAAAACAATGGGCTTTTTGCCCTCGGTCTCGGCCGTGTGGTTGATCTGCCGCACGGCCTGATGGGCCTTGTCCACACTGTCGATGAAAGGCAGCCGCACATGGCGCGGCTTCATTTCAAACTGCGCCAGGATGGCGTTGCCGAAGGTTTCGGCCGTGATACCTGTGCCGTCGGAGATGAAAAAGACAGTACGTGTGTGCATGATCAGCAGGGGGCTTTCCTGTAATGCTTTCAGATTCCTGCAAGCCCGCCGGACAACGGCTAGGCCTACAATCCGGTCAATTATCCAATTCCCCTCCATGCACCGCCTTCGCCCATTACCAAAAGAGCAAAGCTGGACGCCGTGCCATGGGAAAGCGCAGGCTGAAAAGGCCTGTGCCGCACCGCTTTTAACTTCCGGAGCTTTCCCATGTCTGCACTTTTCAGCCCGACCGCCCTGGTCGTACCGTTTGAAAACCTGAGGATGACCGACGTCGAGGCGGTTGGCGGCAAGAACGCCAGTCTCGGCGAGATGATTTCGCAGCTGCCCCAGGGGGTTCGCGTACCCACGGGGTTTGCCACAACGGCTCATGCCTTCCGCCAGTTCCTGGCCCACGGCGGCCTGGCCGAGCGGATCAATACCCGTCTTTCCAGCCTGGACACTGAAGATGTTCGCGCGCTGGCAACCGCTGGCGCCGAAATCCGTGCCATGGTGGAAGCGCAGCCGTTTCCAGCGGATCTGCAGCAGGCTATTGGCGATGCCTTTGCCGCGTTGAGCGCCGGCAACCCGTCAGCTTCTTTTGCCGTGCGTTCGTCCGCCACGGCGGAGGACCTGCCCGACGCATCTTTTGCGGGCCAGCAGGAGACCTTCCTGAACGTGGTGGGCATTGACGATGTGCTGCACAAGATGAAAGAGGTGTTTGCCAGCCTGTACAACGACCGCGCCATCAGCTACCGCGTGCACAAGGGCTTTGCCCATGCCGATGTGGCCTTGAGCGCAGGCGTGCAGCGCATGGTGCGTTCCGACCTGGGCGCGGCAGGCGTGATGTTCACCATCGATACCGAGTCCGGCTTCGAGGACGTGGTGTTCATCACCAGCAGCTACGGCCTGGGCGAGACGGTGGTGCAGGGCGCGGTGAACCCCGACGAGTTCTATGTGCACAAGCCCATGCTGGCGGCCGGCAAGCGCGCGGTGATCCGCCGCAACCTGGGCTCCAAGCTGATCCAGATGGTGTTTTCCACGCCTGACGAAAAGGCCAAAACGGGCAAGCTGGTCAAAACGACCGATGTGCCGCTGGAGCAGCGCAACCGCTATTCGCTGACCGACGCCGACGTGGAGCAACTGGCCCGTTATGCGCTGGTGATTGAAAAGCACTACGGCCGCCCGATGGACATCGAATGGGGCAAGGACGGCACCGACGGCCAGCTCTACATCCTGCAGGCGCGCCCCGAGACGGTGAAGAGCCAGCAGGGCGACAAGGCCGAGCTGCGCTACAAGCTCAAGGGCCGGGGCGCCGTGCTGGCCGAAGGCCGTGCCATCGGGCAAAAGATTGGCACCGGCCCCGTGCGCCTGGTGCACAGCATCAGCGAGATGGACAAGGTCCAGGCTGGCGACATCCTGGTGACCGACATGACCGACCCCAACTGGGAGCCTGTCATGAAGCGTGCCAGCGCCATCGTCACCAACCGCGGCGGGCGCACCTGCCACGCGGCCATCATTGCGCGCGAGCTGGGCATCCCGGCCGTGGTGGGCTGCGGTGACGCGACCGACCACCTCAAGGATGGCACGCTCGTGACGGTGAGCTGTGCTGAGGGCGACACCGGTCACATTTACGACGGCTTGCTCGAAACCGAAGTGACCGAAGTCCAGCGCGGCACCATGCCCGAGATCGACGTCAAGATCATGATGAACGTGGGCA
>CAZUJD010000086.1:0-10931 GCA_964620025.1 uncultured Ramlibacter sp.
CGGTATCGACGTGAGGCGTGTAAATGGCCTTGTGTTTGCCGCGCAAACGGAGAGCAACTTCGCTGGCTACTCGTCCGAGGACCTTGTCGGTCGCGTCAATCACAAACCACTCGTGCGTCACGTCAGCGGGTTTGGCGCTGAACGTTTTGGTCATGAGTTTTCTCTTGAAAGAGTGGGTCTGGCGGGCCCTTTTCCACGGTCGGTGTTCCTCTTGCGGGAATCTCTTAGGTGGTGTCTACAGGGGCAAAGGCACGGTTGCGCGTTCATTCCTGTCTCCGCCGCGGGGCCACAAAAGCGCTGCGAAGCCCACGATTATACGAAAAATCAAGGACTTGGCGCAATCCGGGGGCCCGCCCACGCGGTACCATCACCCCATGTTCAGCTACCGCCACGCCTTTCACGCCGGAAATCATGCCGATGTGCTCAAACACACCGCGCTGATCGCCACCGTGCGGCACATGACCGAAAAGGACGCGGCGTTGATGGTGCTGGACACCCATGCGGGGGCCGGACTGTACCGGCTGGACGGTGACTACGCCGAAACCAGCGGCGAGGCTGCCTCCGGCATTTTCCGCCTGGCTGGCGCTGCCAATCTGGCCCCGGCCCTGCAGGACTACGTGGACACCGTGGGCGCGTTCAACAAAAAAGGAAGTCAAAAGGTTTACCCCGGTTCGCCCTTCATCCTGCAGCGATTGCTGCGCGAGCATGACAAGCTCAAGCTGTTCGAACTCCACCCCACCGACGCCCGGGCGCTGTCGGGCAATATCGCGCAGCTCGAAGCCGGCCGCCAGGTGGCCGTGCTGCGCGAGGACGGCTTTGAGGGGACACGCAAGTTCCTGCCCCCGCCGTCTCGCCGTGCGCTGGTGCTGTGCGACCCCAGCTACGAGATCAAATCCGACTATGCCAAGGTCGCTGCCATGGTGGGCGACGCACTCAAGCGCTTTGCCACCGGTACCTACGCCGTGTGGTACCCGCTGATCCCCCGCCCTGAAGCCCATGACCTGCCGCGCAAGCTGCAGACGCTGGCCACGAAAGCCGGCAAGAGCTGGCTCAATGCGACGCTGACAGTCAAATCCAGCAAGCTGACCACCAACACCGCCGGCGAGACGGTGCGCCCCGGGCTGCCGGCCAGCGGCGTGTTCATCATCAATCCGCCCTACACGCTGAAAGCCGCGCTGCAGGCCGCCCTGCCCCAGATGGTGGAGCTGCTCGGGCAGGACCGCAACGCGGCATTCGCACTGGAAAGCGGCGGCTAGGTGCCACCGCGGGCCGCCGGATCAGAACCGGTGGCGGATACCGAAGCCGTAGCTGCTGCCACTGGCAAAGGTCGTGATCCGGTCGCGCATGACCATGGCATACACATCGGTGCGCTTGGACAGGTTGTAGTCATAGCCCAGCGTCCAGGTGGTGCGCGTGTTGCCCGGCGTCACACGCGTCCTGGCGCCGCCGACCAGCACCTTGCCCGTCGCACCCGCGGGGATGGATGCGCCCAGCGACACGGTCTTGGCTTCGGGCACCAGGCGGTCTGACTTGGCGCGGCCATAGGTCAGGAATGCCTTGGCAAAGCCGGCGTCATAAGAGGTGCCCACCATCCAGTCGGTCTTCTTGTCGGCCGTGCCAAACGGCGCAGGCGCGCCCGGGTTGGTGATCTGGTCGCGCTCGTAGAACATGGTCGCGGCAAACGGACCGTTGAAGTACAGCACGTTGAAGCCCATGTTGTGCGGGCTGCTCGAACCGGCGACTTCTCCGAACTGGTAATGGAAGTTGGCCGACAGGCCGCCAAATCGCGGCGTGCTGTAGGTGATCTGGTTGGCCCAGCCCGTGTCTGATGGCGTGGTGGCCGCCCAGCCGGTGCCATTGAACAGCGGCACGTTGGCATGCAGCACCAGCGGCGAGAAGGTGAACGAGTCGCCAAACGGGTTGAAGATGACCGTGGGCAGGAAGTTGGGCGCCAGGCCGCGGCCCAGCTGCACCGTGCCGAAGCTGCCCTGCAGGCTCACGTTGGCATCACGGGAGAAATACGGGTCGTTGGCAAAGCGCCCCTGGTTGCCGCTGTCAACCTGGATGAAGGTGGTCAGCGCGAAGTTGGCCTTGAGCCCGCCGCCGAGGTCTTCCGTGCCCTTGACGCCGAACCAAGACGTCGTCATGCCGCCGCTGTTGACCACGGTGCGGCGACCCGCATCGCCCGACATGCGCAGGCTGCCTGCATAGATGTCGGTCGTGCCCATGAGCTGCACGGAACTCTGCGCACTGGCGGCGCCGGCCAGCAGCGCGAGGACGGCTGCGGCAATCACGTTTGTTTTCATTTCTTCTCCTGCAATTGAAAGATCGGCCTTCAGGGCCGCACCCTGTTTTGCAAATCCTGTGCCGCACTGCAGCAATGCAGGAAGGCATGGCTTTGAGAACTAATGACGCAGGTTCATCGCTCCATGCCGGCCAATGGCCGCACCTTTTGGGGGATCGAGGGTGGTGCCCGCGCCAATTCCGGGCGAGTGCCGGTCGATAACCAATTAACCGACCGATTGGTCGGTTAATTGGTTATACTGCGCACGAGGCCGGCCACCGGCCCAGGAGACAAGCATGTACACCCAGGCTCTGGACATTCCCGATTCCCGGCAGGCAGGCGCCCTGAAGGCGGTGGACGCCCCCGCAACAGATCCGGCATTGCAGGCGCACTTTGAACAGAAGATGGATGCCGACCACAAGGTCGAGCCACGCGACTGGATGCCCGACGCCTACCGCAAGACCCTGGTGCGGCAGATCAGCCAGCATGCACACAGCGAAATCGTGGGCATGCTGCCCGAAGGCAACTGGATCAGCCGCGCACCCTCACTCAAGCGCAAGGCCATCCTGCTGGCCAAGGTACAGGACGAAGGCGGCCATGGCCTGTACCTGTACAGCGCCGCGGAAACCCTGGGCACCAGCCGCGACCAGATGCTGGACGCATTGCACACGGGCCGCGCCAAGTACAGCTCCATCTTCAATTACCCCACCCTGAACTGGGCTGACGTAGGCGTGATCGGCTGGCTGGTGGACGGCGCGGCCATCATGAACCAGATTCCGCTGTGCCGCTGCTCGTACGGCCCCTACGCACGCGCCATGATCCGCATCTGCAAGGAAGAAAGTTTCCACCAGCGCCAGGGCTATGAGTCGCTGATGGTGCTGATGCAGGGCACACCCGAGCAGCGCGCCATGGTGCAGGACGCCGTCAACCGCTGGTGGTGGAAATGCCTGGCCATGTTCGGCCCACCGGATGCCGACAGCCCCAACAGCGCCCAGGGCATGCGCTGGGGCATCAAGCGCATCAGCAACGACGACCTGCGCCAGAAGTTCGTGGACGCCACCGTGCCCCAGGCCCAGGTGCTGGGCGTGACCCTGCCTGACCCTGACCTGAAATGGAACGAAGCACGCCAGCACCATGACTACGGCGCGATCGACTGGGATGAGTTCTGGGCCACCGTCAACGGCAACGGCCCCTGCAACAAGGAACGCCTGGCCACCCGGGTAAAGGCACACGAAGACGGCCAGTGGGTGCGCGACGCCGCGCTGGCCCACGCCGCCAGACAGAAACAACGCGCACTGAAGGAGGCCGCATGAGCACCCCTGTCCTGAAAGAATGGCCTCTTTGGGAAGTGTTTGTGCGCTCCAAGCAGGGCATCGAGCACAAGCACTGCGGCAGCCTGCATGCCAGCGATGCACAGCATGCGCTTCAGATGGCACGTGATGTGTACACCCGCCGCCAGGAAGGCGTGAGCATCTGGGTGGTGCCTTCGGCCAGCATCACGGCCAGCGAACCCAATGACAAGGCCGAGTTCTTTGACCCGGCGGCCGACAAGGTCTACCGTCACCCGAGCTTTTATGCCATTCCCGACGAAGTGGGGCACATGTGAACGCCCCGGTCGACTACCTGCTGCACCTGGCCGACAACGCCCTGGTGCTGGGCCAGCGCAATGCTGAATGGTGCGGCCACGGGCCGGTGCTGGAAGAGGACATCGCCCTGGCCAACATGAGCCTGGACCTGATCGGCCAGGCCAGGCTGCTGTACCAGCATGCAGCCGGGTTGATCAATGCCGACGCAGCGCTGGCTGCCCGCTTCGCCCACCTGCAGGGCGCGCGCGCCGGCGGGGCCGTCACGGAAGACACACTGGCCTACTTTCGCGACACCCATGAGTTTCGCAACTGCACGCTGGTGGAACTGCCCCACCACGGCCCGCTGGCCGGCACCGCCGCCGAAAGCCGCGACTACGCCACCACCATCGTGCGCAATTTCCTGTACAGCGCCCTGATGGTGCTGGTCTGGGAGCGGCTGCAGGCCAGCCGGGATGCCGCACTGGCGGCGATTGCCGCGCGTTCCCTGAAAGAGGTGCGCTACCACCTGCGCCATTCGCAGGACTGGCTGGTCCGCCTGGGCGACGGGACGGACGAGTCGCATCGCCGCGCGCAGGCGGCGCTGGATCACCTGCTGCCCTGCACGCAGGAGTTCTGGCTCGACAGCCCTGCGGAGCAGGCGGCCCACGCCGGCGGGACCGGCGTTGCCGCCGCGCAGCTGCGGGACGAATGGATCCGGCTGGTGGACGATGCCCTCGGGCAGGCGACGCTGGATGGACAGGCCCGTACCGGCTACGTCACGCAGGGCAAGCTGGGCGTGCACTCCGAGCACCTGGGCTTCATGCTGGCCGAAATGCAGGGCCTGGCGCGTGCCCATCCCACAGCCACCTGGTAAGCCCATGAACGCCCCGCTCACGCTGGCAACGGTTGAAGAGGTATGGGCTGCGCTGGACAGGCTGACCGATCCCGAGATACCGGTGGTCACCCTGCGCGAACTGGGCATCCTGCGGGATGTGCGCGAAGGCGCAGACGGCCTGCAGGTGGTCATCACGCCCACCTACAACGGCTGTCCGGCAATCCAGCAGATAGAAGACGACGTGCGCGCCGCGCTGGCCCATGCGGGCATCAGCGCGCAGGTCATCACCCAGCTGGCGCCGGCATGGACCACCGACTGGATGACACCCGCCGCCCATGACAAGCTGCGCGCCTACGGCATTGCGCCGCCGCATGCCTGCGACTCGGCCGGCGGCAACATCGTGCACCTTACGCGCCGCCTTGCGCCTAGGGCTGTGGCCTGTCCGCAATGCGGTTCGGCCAATACCACCGAGACATCCCACTTTGGCTCCACCGCGTGCAAGGCGCTGTACCGCTGCCTGGACTGCCTGGAGCCCTTTGATTATTTCAAGCCGCACTGAGCCGCCAATGACCGCCATGACTGCAGCCCCCCGCTTCCATGCCCTGCGCGTTGCGCGCGTCTCGCCAGAATCCGACGGCGCGGTGTCCATCGCGCTGGCCGTCCCGTCCGAGTTGCGCGACGCGTTCCGGTTCGAGCCGGGCCAGTTCCTGACGCTGCGCGCGCAAATCGGCGGGCAGGACGTGCGCCGCAGCTATTCCATCTGCTGCCCTCGCGACCGGTTGGACCGCGAGGGCGAGCTCGAAGTCGGCGTGCGCGCGGTCCAGGGCGGCGCCTTCTCGAACTGGGCCGCGACGCAGTTGCAGGCCGGCGCCATGCTGGAGGTGATGCCGCCCGACGGCCGCTTCACCGTGCAGCGGCCACGCGCGATCCACCGCGTGGGTTTCGCGTCAGGTTCGGGCATCACGCCCATCCTGTCCATTGTGGCCACCACGCTGGCTGAACAGCCGGGCTCGAAGTTCACGCTGGTGTACGGCAACCGCCGCATGGCCAGCGTGATGTTCAACGAAGCCCTGCAGGACCTGAAAGACCGCTACCCCGACCGCCTGACGCTGATCCACATCCTGTCGCGCCAGGCCCAGGAGGTCCCGTTGCTGGAGGGCCGCATTGATGGCGACAAGGTGCGCGCGCTGATCGCCACGCTGCTGCCGGCGCAGAGCATGGACGAGGTCTTCATCTGCGGACCCGAGGGCATGATCGAATCGACCGAGGCGGCCCTGCTGGCTGCCGGTGTACCGGCGCAGCGCATCCGCACCGAGCGCTTCACCAGCGCGCACCCGGCAGGCGACGGCGCAGCGCGCCAGGCTGCCGTACCGCGCGAGCGCGACGGTGAAGTGGAGCTGACCGTGATGCTGGACGGCCGCCCGCACGTGATGCGCATGGGCGCCAATGAACATGTGCTGGATGTGGCCCTGGACGCCGGCCTGGACCTGCCCTGGTCATGCCGCGGCGGTGTGTGCTGCACCTGCCGTGCCAAGGTCATCGAAGGCACGGTCACCATGGACCGCAACTTCACCCTGGAGCCCTGGGAAATGGAGCAGGGCTTTGTGCTGAGCTGCCAGGCACGGCCGCAGACCGCCAGGCTGGTGGTCAGTTACGACGAACGTTGACAAGCCGGGGTGACGCCGGCCCCTAAACTCGCCGCATGGATTCCCCCTCCCCGCACCACCGCCTGGCCTATGCGCTGATCTTCATCACTCCGGCGTTGTGGTGCGTCAATTACCTTGTGGCGCGCTGGGCACCGGGCGTGGTGGAGCCCAACACGCTGGCCTTTGGCCGCTGGTTCGTGGCTGCGTTGCTGCTGGGGGCTTTTACCGGGCCCGAGCTGTGGCGTCAGCGCGCCGTGCTGCGCGCGCAGTGGTGGCGCTTCGTTGTCCTGGGCGCGCTGGGCATGTGGATCTGCGGCGCCTGGGTCTACATCGCCGCCCGCACCACCACCGCCACCAATATTGCGCTGATCTATTCGGTGTCGCCGGTACTGATCGCCCTGGCGTCCGTTGTCTGGCTGCACGAGCGGTTCACCCGGCCGCAGGCCCTGGGCGTGGTCCTGGCCCTGGCCGGTGTGGTGCACGTGATCATCAAGGGCCAGTGGGTTGCACTGGCCGCCGTGCAATGGGTGCCTGGTGACCTGTGGATCGTGGCCACCACCTGTGCCTGGTCGGGTTTTGCACTGCTGCAGCGGCGCTGGCCCATGCCGCTGGGCGCCGCAGCCCACCTGTGCGCTGTGAGCGTGGGTGGGCTGGTGGTGCTGGCGCCGTTCACGTTGTGGGAGCTGGCGCAGGCCGGGCATCCGGCCCCGGGCACGCAGGCCCTGGGCCTGATGCTGCTGGCCGGCATCTGCCCCGGCGCGGCGGCGTTCTGGTGCTATTCGTATGTGCAGCGCCAGCTGGGCGTGGCGCGGGCGTCATCGCAGCTGTACCTGGGGCCACTGTATGGCGCGGCCATGGCCTGGCTGTTCCTGGGCGAGCCCGTCGGCTGGCACCACGCCGCTGGTGCGGCGCTGATCCTGCCGGGGGTCTGGCTGGTCAGCCGAAAAGCCGCCGGCAGATCTCCAGCGTAGCGCCCGCCTGGTTCATGGTGTAGAAGTGGATGCCCGGCACGCCCGCATGGCGCAGCTGGTCGCACAGGTCGGTCACCACGTCCAGGCCAAAGGCCTTGATGCTGGCCGTGTCATCGCCAAAGGCCTGCAGCCGCATGCGGATCCAGCGCGGAATCTCGGCTCCGCAGGCATCTGAAAAGCGCAGCAGCTGCGTGGAACTGGTGATGGGCATGATGCCCGGCACCACCGGCACCTCCACACCCACCTTCAACAGGTCGTCCACGTAGCGGAAGTAGGCGTCGCTGTTGAAGAAATACTGCGTGATGCCCGAATCGGCACCCGCCTGGACCTTGGCAGCAAAGGCCTGCAGATCAGCCATGGGCGATTTGGCCTGGGGGTGTGTTTCGGGATAGGCCGCCACCTCGATGTGGAAATGGTCGCCGGTTTCGGCCCGCACAAATGCCACCAGGTCACTGGCGTAGCGGAACTCGCCGCCCATGCCATAGCCGCTGGGCAGGTCGCCGCGCAAGGCCACGATGCGGTGGATGCCCGCCCTGGCGTAGTCCGCCAGCCGCTCACGGATGCTGTCGTGCGACTGGCCGATGCAGCTCAGGTGCGGCGCCGCGGCGCAGCCCTCGGCCATGATCTCGGTCACGGCCTGCAGCGTGCCGTCCTGTGTGGAGCCGCCCGCGCCAAAGGTGACCGAGCAGAACTCGGGCTTCAGGGCATACAGCTGCTGGCGCACGGCGCGCAGCTTTTCGGCGCCCTCTGGCGTCTTGGGCGGAAAAAATTCAAGGCTCAGTGGAAGGCTCATGCCCCCTCCTCATCATCCAGCTTTGTGGCGTACACAAAAAATTCGCGGTTGCCGTCGCCTCCGGCGATCGGACTGTCAAACCAGTTGACAACCTTCAGGTCCAGCGCGGCGCAGGCGTCACGGATGCGCTGCTCCACCACGGGGTAGAAAGCCGCATCCTTGACGATGCCGCCCTTGCCGATCTGCGGCGGCTGCAATTCAAACTGCGGCTTGACCAGCATCAGCAACGCAGCGCCCGGCTTCATCAAGGGCACCAGCGCCGGCAACACCAGGGTAAGCGAGATGAACGACAAATCGCCCGTCACCAGGTCGAAGGGTTCCTCACCCACATGCTCCTGCGTCAGTTCGCGGGCATTGACGCTCTCGACCGCCGTCACTCGCTCGTCCTGGCGCAGGTTGTCGTGCAGCTGGCCATGGCCCACGTCCACGCCCACCACATGCCGCGCGCCCTGCTGCAGCAGGCAGTCGGTGAAGCCACCGGTGGACTGGCCCACGTCCAGGCAGTGCAGGCCCTGCACGGTCTGGCCGGCTGACTGGAGCGCGCCTTCGAGCTTGAGCCCGCCGCGCGACACATAGCGTGCTTCAGCCGCGTCCAGCAGTTCGATCTGTGCGTTGTCTGGCAGCTCGCTGCCGTTCTTGGCAACGGGCCGCCACTGCTCGCCGTCAAACCAGCGAACCCCGGCCGCGATCAGGCGCTGGGCCTGCGACCTGGAAGTGGCAAGCCCGCGCTCCAACAACAGCTGGTCGGCGCGCACCCCTTCAATACCGGTAGGTGGCGGCCTTGTACGGGCCCTGCTTGCTCACGCCGATGTAGGCAGCCTGCTCATCCGTCAGCTCGGTCAGCATGGCACCGACCTTCTTGAGGTGCAGGCGGGCGACCTTTTCGTCCAGGTGCTTGGGCAGCACATAGACCTTGCCGGCCTTGTATTCCTTGCTCTTGGTGAACAGTTCGATCTGCGCAATCGTCTGGTTGGCAAACGACGACGACATCACGAAGCTGGGGTGGCCGGTGCCGCAACCCAGGTTCACCAGGCGGCCCTTGGCCAGCAGGATGATGCGCTTTTCGGGGTTCTTGCCCTTCTTGGGGAAGATCACATGGTCCACCTGGGGCTTGATCTCTTCCCACTTGAGCTTTTCCAGCGAGGCAACGTCGATCTCGTTGTCAAAGTGGCCGATGTTGCAGACGATGGCCTGGTCCTTCATGGCGGCCATGTGCTTGTAGGTGATGACGTTCTTGTTGCCGGTGGCGGACACGAAGATGTCGGCCTTGTCGGCGGCGTATTCCATGGTCACGACCTTGTAGCCTTCCATGGCGGCCTGCAGGGCGTTGATGGGGTCGATCTCGGTCACCCACACCTGGGCGCTCAGGGCGCGCAGGGCCTGGGCGGAACCCTTGCCCACGTCGCCGTAGCCGGCCACCACGGCCACCTTGCCCGCGACCATCACGTCGGTGGCGCGCTTGATGGCGTCCACCAGCGATTCACGGCAGCCGTACAGGTTGTCGAACTTGCTCTTGGTGACGGAATCGTTCACGTTGATGGCACGGAAAGCCAGCGTGCCCTTGGCGGACATTTCATTCAGTCGCAGCACGCCCGTGGTGGTTTCCTCGGTCACGCCGATGATGTTCTTCAGGCGGCGGCTGTACCAGGTGGGATCCTGCTTGAGCTTGGCCTTGATGGCGGCGAACAGGCAGGTTTCTTCCTCGCTGCCGGGCTTGGCCAGCACCTTGATGTCCTTTTCGGCCCTGGCGCCCAGGTGCATCAGCAGCGTGGCATCGCCGCCGTCGTCCAGGATCATGTTGGGGCCTTCGGTCTTGCTGCCCTTGGGGCCGAATTCGAAGATGCGGTGGGTGTAGTCCCAGTAATCCTTGAGCGTTTCGCCCTTGTAGGCAAACACCGGCGTGCCTTCGGCCACCAGCGCAGCGGCGGCGTGGTCCTGGGTGCTGAAGATGTTGCACGAGGCCCAGCGCACCTGGGCGCCCAGGGCCTGCAGCGTTTCCACCAGCACGGCGGTCTGGATGGTCATGTGCAGCGAGCCCGTGATGCGCGCGCCCTTCAGGGGCTGGGCCTTGGCGAATTCTTCGCGGATGGCCATCAGGCCGGGCATTTCGGTTTCGGCGATCCTGATTTCCTTGCGGCCCCAGTCGGCCAGCGACAGGTCGGCAATGGCGTGGTCAGGGTGCAGGGGTTTGAGAACAGCGCTCATGGTCACTCCAGTAAATGAATGTTGTGAACCACTGCCTGAAAGGGAACTCACCTCACATGGACAGTGGGTGAGCGTCGTTGCGGGTTGGAATCCGAGCCTCACGCCGTGCATCCTGGTGGATGGGGCGCTGCAACGCTCCTCGGAATGCCCAAATTATAATCACGGCCTGTCCTGCGCGCCCCGGCGCCGCACCCCATTCCCCGGAGCCCCTGTGTCCTTCGCCCCTGAAACCCGGCGCCGCCGTACCTTTGCCATCATCTCCCACCCCGACGCGGGCAAGACCACGCTGACTGAAAAGCTGCTGTTGTTCTCCGGCGCAATCCAGATCGCCGGAGCCGTCAAGGGCCGCAAGGCCAGCCGCCATGCCACGTCCGACTGGATGGAAATCGAAAAGCAGCGCGGCATTTCGGTGGCCAGTTCGGTCATGCAGATGCTGTACCGCGACCACGTCATCAACCTGCTGGACACGCCGGGCCACAAGGACTTCTCCGAGGACACCTACCGTGTGCTGACGGCCGTGGATTCCGCGCTGATGGTGATCGACGCGGCCAACGGTGTAGAAGCGCAAACCCGCCGCCTGATCGAGGTCTGCCGCCAGCGCGACACGCCCATCATCACCTTCGTCAACAAGA
>CAZUJD010000087.1:0-10928 GCA_964620025.1 uncultured Ramlibacter sp.
GTGCGGCGCGACATGGAATGCGCCGTGCCGGCCGGCGACGAGAACATGAACAGCGTGCCGTGCGGCGTGGCCCAGGTCAGCTGCACGCGCAGCCACTGGCCGTCCACCATGAGTTCCACCCAGCTCCCAATGGCCAGGCCGGATGCGCCCACGGGCGCCGGTTCGTCGGCGTGGTCGGCATGGCCGGTGTGACCCCCATGGCCCATATCGGCCGGCATCACGGAGTCGCCGCCCACATAGCCGGATTCTTGCGCTTCGTGCCCCGCCACCCACGGATCCACGCTGTGCAGGCCGCTGTCGGCAAACTGGCTGGGAGCCGCCTCGGCGGCATCAGCCGCCGCCTGGGCGGCGGCCTGGGCGGCGGCGTCCCGCCCGGCTTTCAGCGCCGCATGGTGCAAGGCGCCCAGCCCCTCAAAGAACCGTTCGGTCAATTCCGGCGGGTAGCCGGAGCGGGCCAGGCCGTCACGCAGCTTGCCGATCAGGCCGGGGATCATCTGCGACAGCCGGGCGGCGCGGCCGCGGCGCGAGGTGCTCTTTTGCACGCTCCAGATGAGGTCGTCGACCACGGCGCGATAGCCGTAGGGGTCGCTTTCGCTGTCCAGCGCCGTCAGCCGTGCCTGCGCCACCACCTGCGGCCAGGCGCTGCGCAGGAAGTCACGCACGAATTCGGGTACTTCCAGCCCATCCATCAGGCCTTCAAATTCAGTCGCCAGTTCCTGGGCCAGCAGGTGGCGACGCTCGGCATGCTCCAGCGCGCGGGCGGCTTCGGCCGCCCGGGCCACGTTGACGCGGTCCTGACGGTCCCAAGCGGCCTGCAGGTGGTCGATCAGCTCGCCCACCACATCAGCGTCCACCACCTTGCCCGACAGCCACTGCGCCGCATCACGCACCGTCACCATGAAAGGTGACCAGCCGGCATCGGTATCGCTGGTAAAGGCCAGGCTGCGCTGGGTGATGACGTCAAGCAACTGGCGCGCCGGGTGCGTGCGGTCACTGAAGAAGCGCGAATCCTCGCGGGCCAGGCGCTGCACCGCGACTTCCATGGCCAGCAGCTGCTCCTTCAGCGGGGCCAGCAGCCGGGTGTCCTGGACCAGGTTGTCGAACATCAGCCGCACAACCTCTGCACCCAGTTGATGCCCCAGGCGCGGAGCGGCATCAGCCGCGGCCTGCACCGCCGGTTCAACGACCGGCGTATCAGGTGTGGGGCGCTGCTCCAGCCGCTGCACCAGTGCATCCACCTGTTTCAGGTCCTGCAGCGCCACCAGCGAAGCCGGCACGGTGTGCAGGAAATCGCGCCGCGCCGCCGCGGCGGGATGAAAGTCACCCGCCAGCAGCCGGCGCAACCGGTCCAGTGTGAGCATGGTGCGGGAGACCTTCTCGCTCGCGCCCGTGGTGCCCGGCTGGCCGGGCTGGACCAGTCCGCCCACAGGGACGGCAGGCTCAACACCTGTTGCCCTCAGCCAGTCGGACAGTTCCCGGTACACGGTGCGCAGGTTCACACCCAGAAGCCCGGCTGCAGGCGCAATGAGCGATTCGCGCACACGCGCATCCGACACCTGCGCAGCCAGGCAGGACTGCAGGGCCCGTACAAAGACATCGGGGCGCAACGGGTTCAGGCCCGGCTGCACGGTGCGCCAGCCCAGCAGCGTGCTGATCCGGGCATCAAAGGCGGGCAGCACATCGTCCACAGCCAGCGAAACCTCCTGCTGGGCGCGCGCGATCTCGATGCTCTGGTCCAGGTCGGCGTCCTCGAACAGCTTGAGGTCCTCAAAGCGCAGTGTTTCGCCGCCGTTGTCGTCCTTGCCACCGCTGTAGTAGGTTTCGCGCGTGAGGTCGGCCCGAAACTGGCGGCCGACGTCTGCGGCACGGGCCATCATCAGCTCGACAGCCGCCCGCACGGGTTGCGTCTGCAAGGCGGCATTGCGACGCGGCCCCAGCACCACGTCGCCCAAACCCTTGAGGACGTGTGTCATGAGGATTTCGGCATGGTTGAGCGCCACCTCGATGCAGTCGTTCAGTGACGGCTGCAAGGCGGTGGGGTTTTCCGAGATGCCGAGTCCGAGCGAGAGTAATTTGGCCATGTCGCGCAACGTTGCACTTCCATTATGAAACCGTGTGCTTGCAGCTGTTACAAACCGCGGTCCCCGTTTTGTATCGGGTTGCAAAAGACCGACAGCGTTGCGCCGGCGCCAGACGTGCGACAATACGGCCTGTTGTGTGCCACCAGTTGCGCCCAACACCAGCAACCTGCTGGGGCCGGCATCTTGCGATCGACGGCCCATCCTGAACCCCATCTGCCTATGACTGGCCCGGCGCATTGCTCCGGAACAGGCCGATTCCCCAGTGCCCCGGAACGGGCACCTCAACATGAATTTTGACGAACTGAACCTGGCACCTGCCATCGTGAAGGCTGTGCGCGAGCAGGGTTACGAGACCCCCACCCCCATCCAGGCGCAAGCCATTCCCGTCATCCTCGAAGGCCACGACCTTCTGGGTGGCGCCCAGACCGGCACCGGCAAGACCGCGGCCTTCGTACTCCCCGCGCTGCACCGCCTGAGCACTGGCAGCGCCGCCAGGAACAAGTTTGGCGGCATCGGCATCCGCATGCTGGTGCTCACGCCCACCCGTGAACTCGCCGCCCAGGTGGAAGAGTCCGTGCGGGAGTACGGCAAATACCTGGACCTGACCTCCACCGTGGTGTTTGGCGGCGTCGGCATGAACCCCCAGATCACCAGGCTCAAGAAGGGCGTTGATGTCCTCGTGGCCACCCCCGGGCGCTTGCTGGACCTGCACCAGCAGGGCATGCTGGACCTGGGTCAGGTGCAGATCCTTGTCCTGGACGAGGCCGACCGCATGCTGGACATGGGCTTCATCCACGACGTGAAGAAAGTGCTGGCCCTGGTGCCGCGCGACAAGCAGAGCCTGCTGTTCTCTGCCACCTTCAGCGACGAGATCCGCGACCTGGCCAACGGCCTGCTGAAGAACCCGCAAAGTATCCAGGTCACGCCGCGCAACACCACGGTGCAGCGCATCACGCAGGTCATCCACCCCGTGGGCCGTGGCAAGAAGAAGGCCCTGCTGGCCCACATCATCAACGAGCACAACTGGAGCCAGGTGCTGGTGTTCACGCGCACCAAGTTCGGCGCCAACAATGTGGCCGAGTTCCTGACCAAGAACGGCATCGAAGCCATGGCGCTGCACGGCAACAAGAGCCAGGCGGCACGCACCCAGGCACTGGCCGGCTTCAAGAGTGGCGAGATCCGGGCGCTGGTGGCAACCGACATCGCCGCGCGCGGCATCGACATCGACGACCTGCCGCACGTGGTCAACTATGAGATTCCCAACGTCAGCGAAGACTACGTGCACCGCATTGGCCGCACGGGTCGCGCCGGCGCCAGCGGCGAGGCCGTGAGCCTGGTGTGCATGGACGAAGAGGGTTTCATGCGCGACATCGAACGTTTCACCAAGCAGAGCATCGAAATCAGGATCGTCGAAGGCTTCGGCCCCGAACCTGGCGAGAAGGCCGAGCCGATTGCCATGGGCCGCCAGACCATCTGGGGCGGCGCCGGCAAGCCGCCCAGCCGTGAGGTCATGGCAGCCGCAGCCAAGGCCGCGCGCACGGAAATGATGCAGCGCATGCGCGAGAACCAGGCCGGCCAGGGCCAGGGCGGCCGTGGCAACGGCGGCGGCAACAATGGCGCCAACGGTGGTGGTGCGCGCGGCAACGGCGCACGCAACGGCCAGGGCCGACCGGCCCAGGGCCGCAATGGCGGTGCACCGGCACATCCCCAGCATGCCCGCGGCCCGCAACAGGCACGGCCCCAGCAACCGCGCGCCGAGCGCGTGGACCGCGACGACGACGACCGCGACACCATGCCGCGCAATGTCAACCCGCTGCAGACCAACCTGCACAACCGCCGCCATGAAACCCGTGGCACACAGCCCGTGCAGGCAGGCGGACAGCCCGATCCCATGCGTACCAGCATTGACAGCATGGCCGGCGGTGGCAAGCGCCGCGGCGGTGGCGGGCGCGGTCGTTCCGGCGGCGGTGGCGGCAACTGGGGCGGCGGCGGCAACCGTTCCTACGGCCGCTGAAACACGTGGCTGCGCAGCGCACAGCCATCCTGGCCGGCGCTACCGGCCTGGTGGGCCGGGAGATCCTCAAAGGTCTGTTGGCCGACGAGTCGGTGGCGACCGTGCACACGTTGGGGCGCCGGCCGCTGGCATCGCAACATGCCAGGCACGTGCACCACGTGGTTGACTTCACGGCCTTGCCGGCCCTGCCGGCGGCCCAGGAGGTCTACCTGGCCCTGGGCACCACCATCAAGGTGGCCGGCAGCCAGGCCGCCTTTCGCGCAGTGGACCATCACGCCAACCTGGCGGTGGCACGCCAGGCCAAGGCTGCGGGCGCAACCCGCGCGGGCCTGGTCAGCGCGATGGGTGCGGACGCGAAATCGTCCATGTTCTATACCCGCGTGAAAGGCGAGACCGAACACGACCTGCACAGCCTGGGTTTTTCCACCCTGGTGATTGCCCGGCCGTCCTTTCTTGCGGGCGACCGCGAATCCCTGGGACAGCCCGTTCGGCCCGGAGAGGGCCTGGCACTGCGTGTCTCGCAATGGCTCAAGCCGCTGATCCCCGCCAACTACAGGTCGGTGGATGTACGCAAGGTTGCCGCGGCGCTGCTGCAGGGCGTGCCGGCCGGGCGCACCGGCACGCAGGTACTGCTGTCCGGCGAACTGCAGCGCTTTTGAGCCGGCGCTAGCCGGCGCGGGTCACGCGCACCACGGCATCGGCACGCTTGTGCAGGTCCGGCAGCAGTTCCAGCCCCAGGCCCGGCCTGTCGTTCAGGCTGATCATGCCGTTTTCCACCTTGGGCAGTTCGGTCACCAGTTCCTTGTACCAACCCGTAAAGAATGCGCGCACGCTTTCCTGGATGAGTGCATTGGGCGCGTGCAGCGACAGGTGCGTGGAAGCGGCCCACACCACCGGACCGGTGCAATCATGCGGAGCCACGGGCAATTGCCACGCGTCGGCCATCGCCGCGATCTTGCGCGCCTCGGTCAGGCCGCCGCACCAGCTCAGGTCCAGCATGGCCACGCCGGCCACGCCAGTCTGCAGGTAGTCCTTGAAGCCCCACTTGTAGCTCAGCGTTTCACTGGCGCAGACCAGGGCGTCGCAATCCCTGGCGTACTGCTTGAGCAGGTCCAGCGAGTCCATGCGGATCGCATCCTCATGCCAGAAGGTGTTGAACGGCTTGAGCGCACGGGCGATCTTCTGGGCCATCGGCAGGCGCCACAGGCTGTGGAACTCGACCATGATGTCCATCCTGTCACCCACCGCCGAACGGATCTTTCGAAACGGCTCCAGAGCGGCGTCCAGGTCGGCGTTGCTGATGTACTGTCCATCGCTGCGTTCGGCCACCGGGTCGAACGGCCATATCTTCATGGCCGTGATGCCCTCGGACAGCAGCGATTGCGCCAGTTCGTCAGCATGGTGCAAAAAGCCCTGCAGGTCTTCGTAAGGCCCTCCCGCATTGTCCAGGCCCCAGTTGGAACTGGTCTGGTTCTTGTTGCTGCGGATGTACTGGTAGCCCGCGCAGGTGTTGTAGATGCGGATGGCGTCACGGCTCTTGCCGCCCAGTGCGGTATGCACCGGCATGCCGGCGGCCTTGCCAAAGATGTCCCACAAGGCGATGTCCACCGCCGAATTGCCGCGCGTCTCGGCCCCGGAGCCGCGCCAGCCCAGGTAACCCATGATGTCCTTGTTGCGCGCCTCGATCGCCAGCGGATCCTTGCCGGTGATGCGCGGTGCCACCCATTCGTGCAGGTAGGCTTCCACGGCCTGCGCGCCCATGAACGTTTCGCCCAGACCGGTGATGCCCTCGTCGGTGTGCAGGCGGACCCAGATGATGTTGGGAAACTCGCCCAGGCGGACGGTTTCCAGTTGCGTGATTTTCACTTCAGGAGGTCTTTTTGACGCTGGCGCTGTTGGCGCCTTCGATGTCGTCCCGCAGGTCGCGCACCACGCGGTCCATCAGCGGCGCGAGCATGTTCCATTGAACAGCCCGGGCAATGCGCGGATGGTTGGCCTTGTAGGCGGCTGACGAGACAAAGGTCAATGGGTCGTGGAACACGCCCAGATCGGCCATCACCATCGGGTCTTCCTCGGTCGGCATGCCGCCCAGGAACGCACTGTCAACACCATTCCAGATGCCGTGGCCGTTGCGGTGGATACCGTAGCCCCATTCCCAGTCACTGTCTTTCAGCCGCTGGCGCGCCGCCGCCATGTACACCGCATCGAAGATGTAGGTGTCGGTCCGGACCCAGCGGGCGTTCAGCCAGATCTCGGCCACCGGTCGTGCCGCGCTGGCCACGCTGGAGGTCAGCCCGCGCAGGATGTCGCCGCGCAGCTCCACATAGCGAAGCCTGGCCGGAATGCCGACCAGGCGCAGCAGCGCCACCAGCAACACCGCCTTGTCGGGTGCGTCGCCGCGGCCGGCGTCCAGCACCTCGCGCGGGGTGTGCATGCGCAGCTTGAAAGGTTTGGCAAAGGGGATGCGCTTGACGAAACCGTAGATGGCCAGCGCCTTCTCACGGTTGTTCTTGCACAGTTGCGTCAGTGCCCGGGCCCGAAGCCGCAGCTTGGGGTCTTCCAGATCCAGCAGGGGTGTGGAGCCCAGCCATCGGCCAGGGTCTTCCACTTCCGCCTGCGGCGGTGTACCGGGTGGTACTGAAGTAGGTTCAGACACGGGTACCACTTTCCAACGACTGGCCCCCACCCGCTTCGAGACGGGCCGGGGGTGTCCGCATGCACGGGGGCGGAATGCCCCCGTCGACGCAGATCTTGTATAGACAATTGTACCGGTCATGCCTGTTTTGACAGCCCTGACTGTCGCGCGGGCGCGTCAGCTGCCGCGTGCCTTCTTCAGGGCGTCCAGCACCGTGGTGACGGCTTCCGCACCAATCGTGGGCACGTTCTTGTCGTACACCGGCTTGACCTTGTCAAACATGCGCTTTTGCTCTGCGGAGCTGATCTCGTTGACCTGCATGCCCTTGGTCTTGAGGCTGGCCAGGGACTTCTCGTTCAGCGCACGGTTGGCCGCGCGCTGGACCTTCTGCCCCTCGACAGCGGCTTCGCGCAGCACGGCCTGCTCGGCCGGGCTCAGCTGGTCCCACAGCTTCTTGCTGTACAGCACCAGGAACGGCGTGTAGGCATGGCGCGTGACCGACAGGAACTTTTGTACTTCATTGAACTTGGAGGTCTCGATGGTCACGAACGGGTTTTCCTGGCCGTCAATGGTCTTGGTCTCCAGCGCGGTGAACACCTCGCCGAACGCCATGGGCACCGCGTTGGTGCCCAGCGTCTTGAAGGTGTCCAGGAAGATGTTGTTCTGCATCACGCGGACCTTCACACCGTCAAAGTCCTCGACCTTGGACACGGGTCGCTTGCTGTTGGTCAGGTTGCGGAAGCCGTTTTCCCAGTAGGCCAGGTTGACCAGACCGGCTTCTTCGAGCTTCTTGTTGAAGTACACGCCGGCCGGGCCGTCCAGCACAGCATCCGCTTCTTTCTCGTTGGCAAACAGGAACGGCAGGTCGAACACGCCCAGTTCCTTGACGATGCCCACCAGGGGGCTGGACGAGGTACAGACCATCTCCTGGGTGCCCGCGCGCAGGGCCTGCGTGGCCGGCAGGTCGCCACCGGCGGCGCCGCCCCAGAAGGCATTGATCTTCATCTTGCCGCCGGTCTTGGCGGCCAGCACTTCCTGCATCTTCTTCACGCCCACGCCCACCGGGTGGTCTTCATTCACACCGTTGGTGAACTTGATGGTGCGGTCGGCAAACTGTGCAAAGGCCGAGGTGGCGACCAGCAAGGAAGCGCCGGCCAGTACCGATACGAGGGTTCTGCGTTTGAACATGGTTGTCTCCAGGGTAAGTTAGCAGGGTTGAGGAAAAAACAGGGCGGGGCCGCCATGGAACCGGCTTTGCCGGGCCACCAGCGGCGCCCCCAGGGGGGAGGCGGGCATAGGCCGCTTCGGGGGGAATTTCATTGCATCCACCACTTGAGCGGTACCAGCACGATCTCGGGGAAAAACACCAGCAGGAACAGCACGGCCAGCTCGGCCAGGAAGAACGGCATCACGCCCTTGAAGGCTTCGTCCATGCTGATTTTTGCGACGCCACACACCACGTTGAGCACCGTGCCCACCGGGGGGGTGATCAGGCCGATGGCGTTGTTCATGATGAACAGCACGCCGAAGTACACCGGGTCGATGCCGGCCTTCATCACCACGGGCATCAGCACCGGCGTGAGGATCAGCACCGTGGGCGTGAAATCAAGCGCCGTACCCACAACCACGATCAGCACCATGATCACGAACATCAGCAGGATCTTGTTGCCCATGAAGGGCGACAGCATGTTGGCCACCTCGGTCGGAATGTTGGCCACCGTGATCAGCCAGGCGCTGACCATGGCCGCCGCCACCAGGAACATCACCACCGCCGTGGTCTTGCCGGCCGACAGCACCAGCTGGTACAGCGCTCCCCACCGCAGCTCGCGGTAGATGAACATGCCCACCACAAAGCTGTACACCGCGGCCACCACGGCCGCTTCGGTCGGTGTGAACACACCCAGCTTCATGCCCCCCAGGATCAGCACAGGCAGCGCCAGCGCAAAGCCGCCTTCGGCCGTGATCTTCAGGCGCTCGGTCATGCTCATGCGCGGCGCGGCCTGCACGTTCTCGCGCCGGGCCACCCACCACCAGGTCACGCCGATGGCCACCCCCATCAGGATGCCGGGCACGATGCCGGCCAGGAACAGCTTGGTGATCGACACATTGCCGGCGACGCCGAAGATGATGAGCCCGATGGACGGCGGGATCACCGGCGCAATGATGCCGCCCGCAGCGATCAGGCCGGCCGAGCGGTTCACCTGGTAGCCCGCGCGTTTCATCATGGGAATCAATAGCGCCGACAGGGCGGCCGTGTCGGCCACGGCCGAACCCGACAGCGAGGCCATGATGACGGCGGCAATCACCGCCACATAACCCAGGCCGCCACGGAAGTGCCCCACCCAGGCCATGGCCATGTTGACGATACGCCGGCTCAGGCCGCCGGCGTTCATGAACTCGCCGGCCAGCAGGAAGAACGGCACCGCCAGCAACGGAAAGTTGTCGGCGCCATCCACAAAGCGCTGCGCCAGGATCTGGCTGTCAAACGCGGGCAGCGCGCCGGTGGCCGCCATGAAGGACATCAGCGCCAGGCCGCAGATCAGCAGGGCATAGGCGATCGGCATGCCGATCGCCATGGCACCCAGCAGGCTGAAGATGAAGACGGCCACGGTCATGCGCGTGCTCCCGGCAGCTCATGCGGCACATCTTCGGATTCCACCACCTGCACCAGTTCATCCTCGCTGAGCTGACCGGTCACAAGGCGGTACAGCACACTGAGGTTGAACAAGCCCATGACCACGGCCACCACATAGCCAATGCCATAAATCCAGATCATGGAAATGCCCACCACCGGCGAGACGTTGCTGACCTGCAGGCCGTGCATCTTCCAGGTGCCCAGCAGGAACAGGCCATTGCACCAGAGCATGAGCGATTCGCTCACGAACAGGCAGGCCTTCTTGCCACCCACCGGCAGGTGCTTGACCAGGGTGTCCACACCAAGATGGCCCTTTTCGCGCATGGCGATCATGGCGCCGATGTAGGTCAGCCAGACAAAACAGTAGCGAGACATCTCGTCCGAGATGGTGATGCCGGAGTTGAAGCCATAGCGAAGCACCACGTTGCCGAACACCATGATGACCATGGCCACCATGCAGACAACGACAAGGAGCTCCAGCAGCCTGAAAAAATAATCGACGGTCTTTTGCATGTTGTTATGAAGTGACCTTGAGCAACGGCGCGGGGATGTTCAGCCGGGGCAGGCGCCGGCGCGATGCCAGCACCTCCTCGATATCCCCGCGCGCGCCGTCGATCAGCACGAGGATGGCTTTTTCTGCCTTGACCGGGTTGTGGTCGATCACGGCGTCCAGCACCGCGCGGTGCAGGGGCAGCGAGTTTTTCGGCCCGTCCTTGCGCGTGGTGGAGATTTCAAAACTGGTGCGCAGCAGTGCGCTGAGCGCCTTGCTCATCTGGCCCAGCATGCGGTTGTGGCAGGCCCGCAGCAGGCCCTGGTGAAAGCGCAGGTCGTGCGTGACGTAGTCCCCGCCCTCTTCCACCGCCCGCTTCATGCCGGCAAAGGCCAGTTCGATCTCGGCGATGTCTTCGGGCCTGGCCCGCTCGGCGGCCAGCCGCACGGCCGCGGGCTCCACCACGCGGCGCAGGTCCTGCAGGTCGCGCAGGAATTCGGCCGTCAGCCCGGCCTTGGACTTCCAGACGATGACATCGGGGTCAAACCAGTTCCAGTGGTCGTCCTTGAGCACACGGGTGCCCACCTTGGGGCCGGTGCTGACCAGCCCCTTGGCCACCAGCGATTTCACCGCCTCGCGCACCACGGTGCGGCTCACGCCCAGCTCTTCGCACAGCATGGGCTCGGGCGGAATGGACGCGCCCGGCGCATAGCGCCCCGCGACGATTGCTTCGCCGAGATGGTCAACCGTATTGCCGTGGACGTTCTTGATCATGGTTTGTACTGAGCCAGTCCCGTCAATGGTATGACGATAATATGAAAGATTATTCGGGACTAACCCTTACGACTGCATATGACTGACGACAACACCCCCCGCAAGAAACCTTCCGAACTGCGCTCGCAGCAATGGTTCGGCCGCCAGGACCGTGACGGCTTTGCCTACCGCAGCTGGGTCAAGGGCAAAGGCGTGCCGCACGACCAGTTTGACGGCCGCCCCGTCATCGGCATCTGCAACACATTCAGCGAACTCACGCCCTGCAACAGCCACTTCCGCACGCTCGCCGAGCAGGTGAA
>CAZUJD010000088.1:0-10918 GCA_964620025.1 uncultured Ramlibacter sp.
GTGCAGCCGCGGGTCCACCCCGCCCAGGCTGTGGCTCAGGCTGTGCACGCAACCCAGCCCTTTCTGAAAGGCCATGGCGCCCTGCATCGAGGCGCTCATCAGGTTGAAGCGGGCCTCCCGGTCGCTGCCGTCGCGCGTGGCCCGTTCAATGTGCGCCCAGCCGCGTTCCAGGCCGTCCAGCGCAATGCCGTCGGCCGGCGGGTTGAACGCAGCCGACATGAAGGTTTCCATGCAGTGGGCAATGGCATCCATGCCTGTGGCGGCTGTCAGTTTGGGCGGCAGGCCCAGAGTGAGTTCGGGGTCGCAGATGGCCGCCTTGGGCACGATGTGCCAGGAATGAAAGCCCAGCTTGCGGTGGTCGTCCACGATGATGATCGCGCCACGCGCCACTTCACTGCCGGTGCCGCTGGTGGTGGGCACCGCGATGAGCGGCGCGGCACGCTCGGTGATGCGGGGCGACCCGCCTTCAATGGTGGCGTAGTGCGTCAGCGGCCCCTCGTGCGTAGCCGCGATGGCGACACCTTTGGCGCAGTCGATGGCCGAGCCGCCCCCCACGGCGATCAGGCCGTCGCAGCCCTGGGCCTTGTACAGGTCCACGGCCGCCCGCACCGCCGCTTCGGTTGGGTTGGAAGGGGTCTGGTCGAAGACCGTGACCGGCAGGCCGGGCAGGGCGTCCAGCGCCTTTTGCAGCACGCCAGCGGCCTTGACGCCGGCATCGGTCACGATCAGCGGCCGCGTGATGCCCACGCGCTCGCATTCCTGCTTGAGGAGCTTGACCGCGCCATAGTCGAACTGGATCTGGGTGACGTAGTAAATGAAGGCCATGATGTTGCCGCTGTAGGATCGAAAACCACCCACTGTACCCAATGAGCGGAATTTTTCTGTCACCTTCGATGCAGGCCGTGCTGCAGCGCATGGGCCGCGCGCGCCGACCGGCCCTGCATGACCTGTCGCCACAGGCCGCCCGGGACGCCTACGCCGCCGGGGCGGACGTGCTGGAGGTGCCCCGCGCCCCGCTCGCGCGGGTGCAGGACCTGAGCGTAGAGGCTCGCGACGGGGCTGCGCTGGCCCTGCGCCTTTATGCACCAGCCGCCGGCACCTTGCCGCTGCTGCTGTACTTTCATGGCGGCGGCTTCACCGTGGGCAGCATCGCGACCCACGACATCCTGTGCCGCGAGCTGGCCCGGCTCAGCGGCTGCGCGGTGGCCTCGCTCGACTACCGGCTGGCGCCCGAACACCGTTTTCCCGTGGCCGTGGAGGACGCCTGGGACGCCCTGCAATGGTTGTCGGCCCACGGCCAGACCCTGGGCATCGACACCCGAAAAATCGCCGTGGGTGGCGACAGCGCTGGCGCGACGCTGGCCACCGTGTGCGCGCTGATGGCGCGTGACAGCGGGCTGCCGCTGGCCCTGCAACTGCTGTTCTATCCAGGCTGCGCGGCCTGGCAGGACAGCGCGTCGCATGAGCGCTATGGCCACGGCCTGTTGCTGGATGCGCCCCTGATCCGGTACTTTTTCAGCCAGTACCTGCGCAGCGACGCCGACCGGCTGGACTGGCGCTTCGCCCCGCTGGAGGCGCCTGATGCCGAAGGGGTGGCCCCGGCCTGGTTCGGGCTCGCCGAATGCGACCCGGTCGTGGACGAGGCGCTGGCCTACGCGGATAAACTACGCGCGGCCGGTGTTCCCGTCGATCTGGCGTTGTACCGTGGCGTCACCCATGAATTCATCAAGATGGGGCGCGCGCTGCCTGAAGCCGTCCAGGCCCATGCCGACGCCGCGCTGGCCCTGCAACAAGCCTTCAACAGGCCCTGAACCATGAAACGCTCTGATTTCCGATTTTTTCACCGACTGCGCGTGCGCTGGGCCGAAGTAGACATGCAGAGCATCGTCTTCAATGCCCATTACCTGATGTATTTCGACACAGCCGTGACCGACTACTGGCGGGCCCTGGCCCTGCCGTACCAGGAAGCCATGCACCAGATGGGTGGCGACCTGTACGTCAAAAAGGCGACCGTGGAGTTTCACGCCTCTGCGCGCATGGACGACCAGATCGACGTCGCGATGAAATGCGCGCGCATCGGCAATTCGTCCATGGTGTTCAATGGGGCCATTTTCCGCGGCAATGACCTGCTGATCACCTGCGAACTGATCTACGTATTCGCCGACCCCTCCACCCAGACGTCCCGGCCTGTGCCCGCCCCGCTGCGCGAGATGCTGCAGGCCTACGAGGCGGGCGAGTCCATGGTGCGGCTCGAAACCGGGAGCTGGGACAGCCTTGGCGCGGATGCGGCCAGGGTCCGCACCGAGGTTTTCGTCAACGAGCAGCAGATTCCCAAAGAGATGGAGTGGGATGACGAGGACCGCTCCGCCCTGCATGCGGTGGCCTACAACCGGCTGGGCATGCCTCTGGCGACCGGCCGGCTGCTGGCCCCTGGCGCAGGGCAGGGCCGGATCGGACGCATGGCGGTGCACCGCGTTCTGCGCGGCTCCGGCATGGGGCGCGACGTGCTGCACGCCCTGCTGCAGGCGGCCCGCCAGCGGGGAGACCACGAGGTGATGCTGCACGCCCAGCGCAGCGCCGAGGGGTTTTATGAGCGGCTGGGTTTTCAGGTTCGTGGTGAACCATTCGAGGAAGCCGGCATCCCACACGTTGAAATGTTCACGGCGCTGAAGCACGCCTGAAGAAAAGTCCGCACAGGCGTATGTAAGGCGCCATGGCGAACAGGCGACAATACGGGGTTGCCGATGACCCCGTCACTACCGCAAGGCGACCGGACCGGCGCAGGATCACTTAGACGACATGGCCAAAAAGAAACGTAACGCCCCTGACAAATCGTCCGGGAATGGCAATGGCGGCGCCAGCCGACCTGACTTTGGCAACGGCACGGCCGCCTGGGTCACCGCCAGTTCGGCGCCGATGGGGGGCGCCATTCCGCAGACCTCGCGTTACAAGGCGCCCGCCGCCATGCCGCTGGAGATCACCCGCGGCGACTGGACCGCGCTGATTTTTGCGCTGACCATCTTTTTTGCCCCGGCGCTGGGTGTGCCCCACGAGGAAATGCTTCAGGACACGCTGAAATCCATCGTGGTGGCTTTTGGCGCGCTGGGCGCGGCACTGCTGTTCTTCTGGCAGCAGCGCGAGCGCCGCGACGGCCTGCGATGGCATGCACTGATGTGGCTGCCGCTGGCCCTGATGGTGTACGCCTTGGGCAGCATGGCCTGGGCGCACACCTATCTGGGCGGTGTAGAGGCGGTTCGCTGGTTCATCTTCAGCTTGCTGCTGTGGCTGGGCATGAACACGCTGAACCGTGACCGTTCCATCTGGATCGCCTGGGGTATCCATTGGGGTGTAGTGGTGGCATCGCTGTGGGCGGCATTGCAGTTCTGGGTAGATTTCCGCTTCTTCCCGCAGGGGCCCAATCCGGCGTCCACCTTCGTCAACCGGAATTTCTTCGCCGAGTTCGCAGTCTGCACCATCCCGTTCTCGGCCCTGCTGCTGGCGCGTTCACGCCAGTTCGCGCAAATCCTTGTGATGGCGCTCACCTCCGGGTTCGTGATCGTCACCATCCTGATGACCGGTACCCGTGGTGCCCTGGCCGCCATGTGGTTGCAACTGCTGGTTATCTTGCCCGTGATCGGCGTGTTGTACCGGCAGCGCATGGGTTTCCACCACTGGGACGCCGGACGGCGAATCATCGCCATCGGCACGTTGCTGGCCACCATCATCGGCCTGGGCCTGATCCCGACCGGCAACCAGAAGCTGGCCGAAGAAGGCCGCGGCATCAATGCGCTGCAACGCGGCTTCACCCGGACATCTCAGATCCAGCGGGACGACTACTCGCTGAGCGTGCGCTTCATCATGTGGAAGGCCACGTCCACGATCATCCAGAAGCGGCCGCTGAGCGGCGTGGGCGCAGGCGCCTGGGAAAGCGACATTCCCCTGTACCAGGCCGAGGGCTCGCAACTCGAAACCGACTACTACGTCCATAACGAGTTTCTGCAACTGCTGGCCGAGTACGGCCTGGTGGGCTGGTTGTTCCTGCTGTTGATGTTTGCCTACTTGTTGCGGGCTGCCTGGCAGACGATTCGCAATCAGACTCCCGAGGGGCAGGCCGAAGCACCGCTGCGCGCGATTGTGCTCACAACGCTGCTGGCCCTATTCATCGTGAGCAATGTCGGATTCCCCTGGCGCATGGCCAGCACCGGCGCGCTATTCTCGTTGTGCCTGGCCATGCTGGCTGCGTCGGACGCCCGGCTGGGCCAAAACGGCTGGACCGCCGCACAGCGCCTGAACTGGCGGCCCGGGTTTTCGCAGACCTCGGCTGTGCTGACCATGCTGTGCCTGGCGCTGGCGGTGTTCATCACGCGCCAGGCCGCCGAGTGCGAAAGCAAGATCGTCAAGGCCACCAAGATCGCCCTGACCATCTCGCAGTCGGGCGACTATCACAACCCCAAATGGGACAAGCCTAAGGCCGAAATGCTGCGACTGATCAAGGAAGGCACCGACATCAATCCGCATTACCGCAAGATCACGCCGATGGTGGCTGACGAACTGGCCAAGTGGGGTGACTGGAAAAATGCCACCTGGGTCTGGGAAACCGTGGTGTCTTCGCGTCCCTACGTAGTGGCCATCATGTCCAATATTGCGCGAGGCTATGCGACCATGGGAAATGCCACCAAGGCACTCGAATACCTGGACCGCAGCAAGAAAATCCAGCCCAAGGCTTCTTCAGTGCGGTCACTGGAAGTGGTTTTGCTCAGCCGCACCGGCCAGGAAGCCAAAGCCTTGCAGATGGTGCGCGATGCGCTGGCCGACAATGTGTATGACTACGATCTGGTGAACGCCGGCTTCATTCTGGGCTGGCGCGCCGGAGACTACGTCACGGCCATCAAGGCCATGGATTTGCGCCTGAATGACTGGCCGGCCACTCGGGTCCAGGGCTACATCCAGTTGGGAAACATGTACACCACGGGCAAGCACGACCCTGCCAAGGCGCTCGAATCCTTCAAGAAGGCCATGGAACTGGCCCCCGAAGCCGAACGTCGGGCCCTGCTGCCACAGATCCCCCCGGCTGTCTGGCCCAAGATCGGGTTTGCCAATGCGATCCCGGTGCTGGCTACCCCGACTCAGACGTCGGCGGCCAGCAAATAAGGCAAGGGCGCCAAGGCCAGCGTGCGGTCCGGGCTGCCAGCCCACAGACGACCGCCTTCGGCAGCGCTGAGCTGCATTGACACGATCGCATCAAACCCGCCCAGAGGTGAGCGTGCCGCCTGAGCCACCGTGCCACAGGGTTGGGTGTCTTCACTTTCATGAAACACCTCCTGGCCAGCCGCGAGCTCGACTTCGCAGTGCGCCACAAACGCTCGGCGCTTGAGCGTGCCCCGAAACTGGCTGCGCGCCACCACCTCCTGGCCGGGGTAGCACCCCTTGCGGAAGTTCACGCCTCCGACCGACTCGTAGTTGAGCATCTGGGGCACAAAGGCCTCTACAACCGGGGCTGTGATGGTGGCAATACCGCTTTGGACCTCACTCCAGAGCCATTCGTCCAGGCTCAGGTCCGGGCCCTGCGGCGCGGGATGATCCACGGGCGCGATCCGCAGCGCCCGGGGCTGGCCGTGTGCCGGGTACAAAGCGACCAGGGTGGCTTCACCATCTTCCGCACGGTCCCAGGGTGCTCCACTGCCAATCGCGGGACAGGATGCCCCGGCCAGACCGTACAGGCTGAAATCGTCCGTGGCATCGGTCAGCCGGGTCTTGGCGCGCAGCACAAACATGGAAAGCCGCTTGAGGGTGGGCGCAAGGATATCCCGGCTGCACACCAGCAGCAGCTCGTCCGGGGCCCGGCGCAAGCCGATGAAGCTGGCCAGCATCCGGCCTTTGGGTGAGCAAAACGCCGCCAGCCGGGCTTGTGCATCGCCCAGCAACACGAAGTCCTGCGTGAGCTGGCCCTGCAGGAATTTGGCTGAATCCTCGCCCTGTACGCGAATCACGCCCAGGCAGGGCAGGGCGGTCACGCCATTCAGATCATGGGTCATGCGTGAATTATCATCGTCCGTTGATTCACTCGCAGAAGTAGGGGCAGTGGTTTGCGGCGATTCCTGGTAATGGTGGTCCTGTTGGGTGCGCTGCTGGCTGTTACTGCCGCTGGTGCGGGGTTCTGGTGGGTGAGCCAACCCCTGCGCCTGCCTGGTCCTGCCGTGGACTTGTCCATTGAGCCCGGCACGCTCCCGCGCGGGGTAGCCCAGGCCGTCGCGGAAGCCGGCGTCGACGTCAACCCCTCGTTGCTTTACCTCTGGTTTCGCCTGTCGGGCCAGGACCGCCGGATCAAGGCAGGCAGCTATGAGCTGGAAACCGGCATTACCCCCAGTCGGCTGCTGGACAAACTGGCCCGCGGCGAAGAAGCCCTGCAGGCCGTGGTCCTGGTAGAGGGCTGGAACTTCCGTCAGGTACGCACTGCCTTGCTGAAAGAAGACCAGCTCAAGCCTGACACCCGGGGACTGGATGATGCCGCCGTCATGGCCCTGCTGGGGCGACCCGGGGTCCATCCGGAAGGCCGCTTCTTTCCAGATACGTATACCTATTCGCGCGGATCCAGCGACGTCGCCCTGCTGCGCCGCGCGATGCATGCCATGGACCGCCGGCTGGACGCCGCCTGGGCGCAGCGCACGCCTTCGGCGATGGTCAAAAGCCCGGCCGAGGCGCTGATCCTGGCCAGCATCGTCGAGAAGGAAACGGGCCGGGCGGCAGACCGGCCGCTGGTGTCCAGTGTCTTCAACAACCGGCTGCGCGTGGGCATGCCGTTGCAGACCGACCCCACGGTGATCTACGGACTGGGCGAGGCCTTTGACGGCAACCTGCGCAAAAAGGACCTGCAGACCGACACGCCCTGGAACACCTACACCCGTGCGGGCCTGCCGCCCACGCCGATTTCCATGCCGGGCAAGGCGTCCTTGCTGGCGGCTGTCCAGCCGCCAGCGTCCAGAGCGCTTTATTTTGTGGCGCGGGGGGATGGCTCCAGCCAGTTCAGCGCCACACTGGACGAACACAACCGTGCCGTCAACCAGTACCAGCGGGGTCGCAATCCACCATGAGCAAAGGCCTGTTCATCAGCTTTGAAGGCATCGACGGAGCCGGGAAATCCACCCATATTGACGCACTGGCAGCGGCCTTCCGGGCGCAGGGGCGGGCTGTGACCCTGACCCGCGAGCCGGGCGGAACACCACTGGCCGAAAAGCTGCGCACGCTCGTGCTCAACGATGCGATGGATGCGCTGGCCGAGGCCCTGCTGATCTTTGCCGCGCGACGCGACCACCTGCAACAGGTCATCGAACCCGCCCTGTCCCGCGGTGAGGTTGTCCTGTGCGACCGCTTTACCGACGCCACATTTGCCTATCAAGGTGGAGGGCGGGGCTTTGACCTCGGCGTCCTGGGGCAACTGGAGCAATGGGTACAGTCTTTGCCAGACGGTTCAATACGCCAGCCTGACCTGACTGTCTGGTTCGACCTGCCACCCGAAGTTGCCGCACAGCGGCTGGCCGGCGCCCGGGTGCCTGACAAATTTGAATCCCAGCCGCTTGAGTTTTTTGCCCGCGTGTCTGCCGGCTACGGTGCGCGGGCGGCCCAGGCACCCCACCGGTTTGCACGAGTGGACGCCAGCCAGGAGCGCCACAAGGTCTGGCAAGCCCTGACCAGCGCTTTCGTGCGGCGGGGTTGGCTGGCGATCATGGTGGCAGCCAACGGGGGACCGGCATGACGGTTACAGCCGTGGCGCCCTGGGTGCAACGGCAGCTTTCGGCCCTGCTGGCCCAGCGCGGCCATGCCTGGCTGTTGCAAGGCCCCTCTGGCCTGGGTCAATACGGGCTGGCGCTGCAACTGGCCAGTGCCTGGCTGTGCGAACAGCCTGCAGGGCAGGGCGCTTGTGGCGAATGCGCCAGTTGCCACGCGATCCAGGTACGCACCCACGCTGATCTGTGTGTGCTGATGCCCGAAACCGCCATGCTGGAACTGGGCTGGCCACTGTCCGAAAAGGCCCAGGACGACATCGATCAGAAAAAGCGCAAGCCCAGCAAGGAAATCCGCGTGGAAGCCATGCGCGATGCCGTGGAGTTTGCCCAGCGCACGAGCGCACGCGGGCGCGGCAAGGTCGTACTGGTGTATCCAGCCGAGCGCATGAACCACGTGACGGCCAACGCGCTGCTCAAAACCCTTGAAGAACCCCCGGGTGACGTGAGATTTGTGCTGGCCAGCGAAGCCTCGCATCAGTTGCTGCCGACCATACGAAGCCGATGCCTGGGCCACACCATGGTCTGGCCGCTCGGCGATGAAGCGCTGCAATGGCTGCAGGCGCAGGGCATCAGACCGGCGGATGCGTCCGCGCTGTTGCGGGCTGCCGGCGGCCGCCCCGAAGATGCGCTGGCATTTGCTCAGTCCGGGCGCGACCCCAGGTCCTGGGCCCTGCTGCCCAAGGCCATGGCCCGCGGTGATGCGAGTGCACTGGCCGGGCTGACGCCCGCCCAGGCGGTCGATGCGCTGCAAAAACTCTGCCACGACCTGCTGGCCGTCAAGGCCGGCGCGACGCCGCGGTTTTTCGAGATGGCCGAACTGCCCCCAGCGGCGGGACTGGCAGCCCTTGGGGCCTGGGGTCGCGAGCTGGCCCGGGCAGCCCGGACGGTTGAACACCCGTTCAATGCCGGACTGATGCTGGAGTCTCTTGCCGCGCAGGCCCACCGGGCGATCGGATTGCCCTAAACTCCTTATCGTTACGCGCCATGAGCAATCCATCCCCCACCACCCCCCGGCCCAGCGTCATCCAGCTGGCGATCAAGGAAAAGGCGGCACTGTACGCGGCCTATATCCCGCTGTTCACCGACGGCGGTGTATTCATTCCGACCACCCGGGACTACAAGCTGGGCGACGACGTGTACGTGCTTCTGTCCCTGCCCGAAGATCCGCAGCGTTATCCGGTGGCGGGCAAGGTGGCCTGGGTAACGCCGGCACGCAGTGCGGCCAACCGTACCCAGGGAGTGGGCATCCGGTTTCCTTCCGATGAAAAGTCCAAGCTTCTCAAGCTCAAGATCGAGGAAATCCTTGGGGGCCACCTCGCGTCCGAGCGGCCCACGCAGACGATCTGACAGCCTTGTTCGTTGACTCACACTGTCACCTGACATTCCCCGAACTGGCCTCGCGGCTGCCCGAGGTTCGCGCCGCCATGGCCCAAGCCCAGGTGGACCGGGCGCTGTGCATCTGCACCACGATCGAGGAATTTGAAAATGTTCACGCGCTGGCGATGCAACATGACAATTTCTGGGCCACAGTGGGCGTGCACCCCGACAACGAAGGGGTGACCGAGCCATCGGTCCATGACCTGCTGGAAAGGGCCTCACTGCCACGTGTCGTAGCCATCGGTGAAACCGGGCTCGATTACTACCAGATGGAAGAACGAAAGGGAGGTCGAACCGTTGCTGACATGCAATGGCAGCGCGACCGGTTCCGAACCCATATCCTTGCGGCGCGGCAGGCGCGGCTGCCCCTTGTCATCCATACCCGAGCCGCATCAGACGATACCCTCGCCATGCTGCGGGAAGAGGGGGAAGATGGCTCACCCGGATCTGCTGGTGGCGTCTTTCATTGCTTTACAGAAACCGAGCAAGTCGCCCGGGCCGCCCTGGACCTTGGGTTCTACATCTCGTTCTCAGGGATCCTGACTTTCAAAAGTGCCCAGGATCTGCGCGAAGTGGCTGCATTTGTGCCGCTGGACAGGCTGCTGATTGAAACCGACAGCCCATACCTGGCGCCCGTGCCATACCGGGGTAAAACCAACAACCCGTCATACGTTCCCCATGTGGCCCGGCAGTTGGCAACGTTGCGAAACATGACGGTGGAAGCTGTGGCGGAACACACCAGCCGCAACTTTGAGCGCCTGTTCAGCGCTGTCCAATCATGATAAATAACTTCAAGAATCTTATATATCTTGTTGTTTTTATTGGATTTGGCACTTCTCATGCCGGTTCCTACGATGATTTCTTTGTGGCCATCAAGCGTGACGACGCGGCCACCATCAACAGCTTGCTCAGCCGAGGCTTTGATCCGGACACGCGCAATCCTGAGGGGCTGTCCGGGCTCTACCTCGCCATCCGGGAGCCCTCCATCAAGGCGGCGGAGGCGTTGATCGCCTGGCCCAAAACCAATGTTGAAACCCGCACCGCCCAGGACGAGAGCCCTTTGATGCTGGCGGCCTTGAGAGGCCACCTGGAACTGGCGCGCAAACTGATTGCCCGCGATGCTGATGTGAACAAGCCCGGCTGGACGCCTTTGCACTACGCAGCGACCAACGCCCATATTCCGATCATCCGGCTACTGCTGGAACACCATGCCTACATCGACGCCGAATCGCCCAACGGCACCACGCCGCTGATGATGGCGGCTCACTACGGATCACCCGATGCCGTGAAACTGCTGTTGGAGGCAGGAGCGGACCCTATGCTCAAGAATCAGTTGGGTCTGACTGCGCTGGATTTTGCGCACCGAGCCAATCGAAGCGAAGCGGCCGCATTGATCGCGGCCTTTGTCCGTGGGAAGCAGCCCAAAGGCCAATGGTGACAAGGACTTCGTCTGAGCAAGTAAATTTGTTATCAATTCGGCGCACTTTTAGACTCAACTCCCCTATGAAGGTTGTAGTCCCAGTAGGGGTATTACTTGCCAAAGTTTCAAGCAATGATGTTAATCGCTCTGTAAGGAAAGTAAAGTTGTCAATCAACCGTGCTCCCACATGTCCAAGAAGCGCACCTACGGCAGACCAGAGTGAACCGACCCGGAACTCGTGTACGGCGGCTAGATAAAGTCAGTCGAACCCGGGGGATAGCGGGCGGCCGAGAGGGCGGCAGTGGGTGGGCGCGGGTGCGGTCGGGGGGGTGTGCCC
>CAZUJD010000089.1:0-921 GCA_964620025.1 uncultured Ramlibacter sp.
GCGGCGGATCTGGCGCATCACGATATGCCCCTGGGACGCCGCGATCACGACGTTGTCGCAGGTGCCGATATGGCTTTCCTCGCCGGCGATGGCGCCCAGCGCCGCCATGGAGCTGGCCATCGCGGACAGCCGAGTGATCTCGGCCGTGTTTTCAACACGGGCGCTGACCTCGAAGCCATCCTCCGTGGAAATCACCACCGCCTTGGCGCCCTTGACTTCGCGCATGATGAGGTCGACGGCAGCATGGCTGACGGTCTTGACTTTGGGGGTGACGTTCATGACTTGGGCGCTCCCGTTTTTGACTCAAGCTGCAGCAGCAGCAGTTCCAGGACCTGGATCACCTGCGCGGGATCGCGTACATCGGCAGCGACCACCGGGCACAGCACCTTGCGCTTTTCAAGGTGCAGGCCATAGACATCCAGACCCGGCGACGGATGCGTGTCCAGCCGGCCGACGGCGATCACGCAGGCACCCCCGTCGATCAGGGTCCTGAAACCCTCGAGGTAGGAGTCCAGGTCGTGCAGCGGATTGGGCTGGCTGTTGTCGATGAGGATCACCAGCCCCAGCGCGCCACGACCCAGCACTTTCCACATGAAGTCAAAGCGCTGCTGTCCCGGGGTACCGTACAGCCGCAGCTTCTCGTCCTTGCCCAGCGTGAGTTCGCCGTAGTCCAGACCCGTGGTCGTCATGGCCTTGGCCACGTCCGGGTCGGTGTTTCGCACGTCGGTATTCAGCGGCGTGATCTCACTGACCGCGGCAATGGCGGTCGTCTTGCCGGCGCCAGTGGTGCCGGTGAAGATGACCTTGTGCTCGATCACCCGGCAGCCCTCGGTGCGGTGCCCAGACCCAGCTTGAAGCGGATGCGCGACAGCAGACCGCTCTGGATGGCTGCCGCTGTGGCCGTGCTGACCTCACGAGCCT